>VFKF01000112.1 GCA_009885705.1 Nitrospira sp.
CGCGCTGGCTGGCCTTTGCCAAAGAATGGCTGATTGAATCGGATAGGCCGACCGACTCGATCACGTTCGCCGGACGAGTGGCGGTATTTCTGTTGCTCCTCTGGTGGGGTCGAGCCTTCATCGTCACGCCGCTCGAAACCAACTACACAGGGGAGTCGTTCCTCCATCTGATCAATCTGCCGTTCCACGAAGCAGGCCATCTTCTGTTTATTCCCCTGGGGCGGTTCATGACGATCCTGGGCGGAAGTCTCGGCCAGATCCTGATGCCGCTTGTCTGCCTTGGTACCTTTCTCATCAAGACGCGCGATCCCTTCGGCGGGGCAGTGGCGTTGTGGTGGACGGCGGAAAGCTTCATGGATATCGCCCCCTATATCAACGATGCCAGGGCTCTGGATCTCATGCTCCTTGGCGGCGTGACGGGAAAAGAAACGGACGGGCACGACTGGAACAATATCCTGACCCTGTTGGGTTGGTTGGAGTACGACCATCGCCTGGCTCACCTCGCCTACAACGTTGGCATTCTTCTGATGCTGGTTTCGTTCGCATGGGGCGGACTGCTTCTCTTCAAACACTACCGCAGGCTCTCACCGTAACCGGCTTGCGCGCTCGCAGAAACTCTCTTACCATAGACACCGATCAGGAGGTGCGAACATGCAAAGTCTGCGAGCCGTTCGAGCTTGTCTCATCCTATTGGGCATGATGCTGTTGGCCGGTCAGGCCACTGCAGCCGACTCCACTGCTTCTTCTCGATTCACGTTGTTGCTGAACGGTGCCGCCGTGAAGGACAACAGCACCGGTCTGATTTGGGAACAGGAGCCGGATCGGGAGCACGATGTGTGGGGAGCGTCGGTAGCTCGTTGTGCCACGAAAGAAGTCGGCGGGCAGAAAGGCTGGCGCGCACCGTCGGTGGACGAACTCAAGACCTTGATCGATGCCTCTCAACATGACCCAGCGTTGCCGGCCGGCCATCCCTTCTCCAACATCAAGTCGGAGATCTATTGGACGGCGACGCCGCACCCCACCGACGACATGGTGTCCTGGCAGGTCAGCTTCTTCAGCGGTGAACCGGTGACCGATCAGAAATCAGGAACCAGGCGTTTGTGGTGCTTGCTGGGTGAGCCACGCAAGTAAACAGTCCTCAGCCGACCTTCTTTTAGATCAGCAGAGTCTTCAGCGATTTCGACATTCGACTCTGTTCGGCAAGTCTCTTCTCTCCTATCTCCCCTCATTTCCTAATTATTTCCGGCCTAGTTCTATGATCGTGGGCCCTGCTTTTGAGAGGCTAGCGATTTCCGTCCGTCGTTGCGTAGAATATGTGCCTTGCCGAGAGGAGCCGAGTGAGGAGTCATACAATCAGAGGCCGCATCGTACTGGCCATTGTGGTGGTCGGCTGTATTCCGCTGCTGACCTGCCTGATTCTCGCCTATGTATCGGGCATGCGCTCGCTCCGCGATGTGATCGGAGGGAACTTTCAAACGATTGCGGCGCAGGCGGCGGATCGCGTCACGATGTTGGTGCAAGGAGAAATCCAGCGGGTTCGCCTCCTGGCTTCGGCGCCCTTGCGGGTTCGCCAGCCGGTAGAACTTGCCAATCGTTCCTATCCCGGAGAGCAGGCTCAGGCCATCGCCAAAATCCAAGATCGTGCCAGAGCCTGGGAGCAAGGTACGAACGTGGCCGCCCTCCTCTTGAACCGCGAACTGTCCCAGTTTCTGTTGGAGACGAAAGTTCGTGACGGGGACAAGATGGTCGGAATTCTCATCACGGACCGCTATGGAGCGTTGGTCGCGGCCACGTCGGAGCCGGACCATTATTTCTTCGGAGATGAGCCTTGGTGGAAAACGATTCAGGATGGAGGCGGTGAACAGGTCTATCTGAGCGGACTCACGCCGGGCCGTGCCGGTTCCTTTCGTTCTCCTGAAGAGACGATCGATGTAGCTGTACCCATTTTCGACGACCACCAACGTATCGTGATCGGTGCAATCAAGATTTCCTACCGGTTCGACACCCTCTTCGGGATGATCAATCAAATCCGCATCGGTCAGACCGGCCATGCGATGCTGTTCAGTGCCGATGGACAGCCGCTCATCTGCCCGATCCTTCCCCGTCAGGCGCACCGTATTCCTGCGCCTCTCATGACCATGATCGTGTCAGATGACCCAGGGTGGGGCATCGCCGAGGACGATGGACATGGCGCCCGCGATACCGTGGTTGGCTTTGCGCCGGTCCGTGGTCTGGGTGTGCCGGGCGATACCTGGCATGTTTTTGTCCGGCAACAGCCTGCCGAAAGTTACGCACCGATCAGGGATCAGCTCCGCAATCTGGCTGTCATCGGTTTCGTCATGTTCGGGCTCTTGTGGGCGATCGGACGCTATGTAGCGGCCAGAATCGCCCGCCCGATCCAAACTCTGCAGGCAGGGGTCGAGGCGATCAGCCGCGGCACCTATGGAGGACCGCTGGATATTCGGACGGGAGACGAGTTCGAAGAGTTGGCGGCGGCGGTACATCGGATGGCGGACAAGCTGAACGCGTCCCATGCCGAAATGGAATCGTTGAACAACGATTTGACCAGGCGGGTGGAGGAAAAGACCACCGAGGTCACTCGCCACATGAAGCAGCTCCATCTCTCCGAACGTTTAGCGACGCTTGGCAAGGTAG
>VFKF01000050.1 GCA_009885705.1 Nitrospira sp.
CTTGCAAGGCATCCATCGGATGACCTTGTTCAGGCAGGCATTTCAGGAGGTCGACGATCTTGAACTTGATACGGCGGTGATGGACGATATCTTCCTGCCATCGCGCGAGCTCCGGTTCAGTGGGAAGGTGACCGAAGAGCAACAGATAGGCGGTTTCGAGATAGGAGGATCGAAGGCATAACTCTTCAACACGAATGCCGCGATATTCCAGCACACCTCGTTGGCCGTCTACATCGCTAATCGCGGATTTGGCTGCAGGAACACCGGCGAGCCCTGGCATGAAATCATGAGGCATAATCGTGCTCCTTCACTTGAGTCGCAGGAGAGAGGGCGAGTCGAAACAGTTTATCATGTTTAGCCTGGCGTGATCTTGAAATGGCTTCTACCGGTTGGCATACTGCTTTCGCCAGCTCTTCATAAGGAGGCAGCACCCGATGTCCTTACAGGTCATGTTTTTCCTGGGAGTTCTCGTTCTCATTTTTGGTTCTCTGGTGTCCTGGCTCGCGCCGATGACGACATCGCAGCCTCGATCGCTGACGTCGATCGGTACGACCACCGTAAGCCATGGACGTCCGTCTTCCCCCGTCAGCAAGATATCTCGCGAGGAAGTGGATATACCGAGGAGGTAAGTGATGACCCTGAAGCTGTCGTTACTGCTCGCACTGTCCTGCCTGATTGCTGTCGGGACAGCCTCCTTGGTTCAGGCTGACGGCGAAATTCTGGCGTTTGCCGTCGTGAGAGAGGTACCGAAAGACAAGGCCAGGATATCGGCGAAAGTCTCCATGAATGACGCCGTTTCGGACCTCAAGCTACTGGCGTCGGAGACGATCCTGAATAATCTGATTTGGAAAAAACTCGAAATCTGTCATGCGATGAAAATTCAAGGATACAAAGTGGCTGAAGGTTTTCAGGTTGTCACGGTCCATGTGATCGACGCCAGCATGTTGCCGATGTCACTGCAGTCGTTTGCGGGTGATTGTCTGATTAAAAAAGCGATCGAGATCGCACCGCTCGTCGACTAGATGAGGTATGGCTATGCGCCGCGGCATTCCGGACAAGAGGTGGGCTCTTCTGTGGCGTCGCATTCCTGGGCTGTCAGGGCGAAGAGTTGTTCGCAATTCCGGCAGGGGCGAATTTCGAAGTAGGCAATGCCTTTGTCGTCGATGTCAGTGGGTAAGAGCAGCTCCAATGGATCATATCCGATCGCGCCGCCGTCGGAAAACTTCACGATGGCGAGACGGTCGTTAAAGACCTCGAAGACACCTTCCTGCCCTTTTCTGGCCAATACATGGCCAAGGACGAAGACCGGCTGTCCCTTCCGCTTCGTGCGGAGATCTCGTAAGGTATGTTGCGTGTCTGTGGCACAGGAAAACTGACCGGTAGAGCTAGTTCCGAAGATTGGTGTTGGCATAGTAGACATTCAGACGAGGCGATCGTTGATGATGTATCACATGGGCAAAAATGGCGTCAAGGCAGCGAGGACGCTGGAGCAAGGAGTGTAGCATGGCCGAGGTGACGATATACCAGAAACCTACGTGCAGCACCTGCCGTCAGGCGGTGCAGTTGTTAAAAGAGAGCGGAAAGCCCTTTACCGCCATCAACTACTACGAGAAGCCATTCACGAAGACACAACTCAGGACTCTTTTGAAGAAGGCGGGACTGGCACCCAAAGATGTTGTGAGGACCAAAGAAGAGATCTTCAAGGAACTCGGCTTGGCGAAAAAGGAGTTATCGGATGATGAATGGATTGATCTTATGGTGACGCATCCGGATTTGATTCAACGCCCAATTGTCGAAAAGGGAGACAAAGTCATTTTGGCCAGACCGGCGGAATCTGTGAAAGAGCTGTTGTAACCGTTGTGTCTAGGCTCCGTATTCGCTGTTCGCGATAATTCTTCCTGATCCGGCATGGGAGCGTCGTGCCGGATTAACGTTCCCCTCCACACGTTTTACGACGTTCCCTCCCGCTCCTTTCGCCTCATAGAGGGCGCGGTAGGCCCATTTAATCACCAGGCTTGGTGTCGTGTCATCCTCTGACTTATCCGCTACGCCGATGCTGATGCTGAGAGGGAGTGCTTGGTCGCACGATCCAGTCTTTCGAGTTCCCCATTGTTTTTCCCATACTCGATCTTGACCTCTCAGGAACAGGTTGATTGCGTCGATTGCTTTTCTGACCGTTTCTAGCGGTACCAAGGTTTCTCTGGCCGATTTTCCAGGGAACAGCACGGTAAGCTCCTCTCCGGTCGTGCGGAAGGCCTGCCCTCCAGCGCAGGTGGTGTGTACTCTGTTTGCAACGAGCTTCAGAACCTGCTCACTAACAGGTCGTCCATGGGTATTGGCATAGTGGGTGAGCTGGTCGATGCCGATCACGGCGATGGAGAATTTTCTGCCAAGTTGCCCGATGGCTTCGTCGTAGGCCAGGCGACCGGGAATTCCCGTGAGTTCATCACGATAGGTCCGCCGATAGACCGATTGAAGTAAGGAGACAAAGAGAATCAATCCTGCCGCCATGAAGAAATTGGTCGCTTGCCAGCCGTATCGGCTCGCATGGTAGGCCACGAACACGGTCAGAAGCGCCCAGATAGCACCGCTCTCCATCGGATCACGATGGAGCACAAAGCGGATGGAGTGTAGCGACAGCGCGACGGCGAAAGCACAGAGCCCAGGCTGTGGTATCGCCGCCCACGTTGTGTAGTGCGAAGGAATGATTTCTTGTGTGAAGGAGACGGCCAGGTCCTGCTGCTCCGGAAGACAGAGCCAGAGTAGCAGAAACGGTTGAGCCAGGACGACTATGACACGCGTCAGGCCGCGTATACTCGTAACCGAGTCTTCCTTGAGAATAGAAAAGGCGAGCAGATTGAGCGGAACGAGAAAGGCGGTCATGGCCACCATAGTTTGGCCGGTTCCGTCAGCAGGAAAAAACACCAATGCGCGATCGGCAAGTGTCAGTAAGAGGAGAGAGAGGATCATCCGACTGCTGGCAAAGTACCAGCCAAAGACGAGCCCAAACGTGAGAACGATATAGGGCAGAGCCGCGATGGGGGGATTCAGCCAGAGAGGATGTCCCTGGGGGCGGAGAAATCCCACTGCGAGGAGGAACATCAGCCCTCCAGGAAAAAGCAGCGCCACGAAATATTTCCAGTACAGGTTTAGCATGGATCGCATCGGTATGAAGGAGTTCGGAGGCCTCTAGGAAGTCTGCCAGATTCATACCAGCTGGGCCCTGGTTTGGCAGTTGATGGCTAGGACTGAAGACGTGAGAGTCCTCGGAAATGCGGGATTCTGCTCAAGAGTCAGGTGCTGCCAAGATGGCCTCGCAGGGAAACGGCTAGACGAGGCCTGAATGAAGGCCGTTTTTGAACAGTCCAGGAAGGTTGCAGACAGAGTGGTGAGAGGAGGCGCTTCAGCCTACAGGACGTTCTTGAGTCATCCGAAGGGCACCGGAAGTTTTATCGACGGAGATAGTGACCACGCCGTCCAATACTTGAAGCAGCAGATCTCCAGCCAATTGCCTCCGCCAGCCACGGAGAATAGGCACATCGAGGGTAGCCCGATCATGCTTAGTCTCAACGAGTGTTTGCAGATCTGAACTGGTGGCCAACATCGTGGGGGCGATCCCCTGCTCCGCGGCACGGGCCTTCAGCACGGCTTGCAGCAATTCGACGATGCCAGTTGATTCAGGGTCCGGCTTCCGTTCGCGTGGGACCTCCGGCCAGGCCGACGGTGGCAGAGCCAAAGCGGAGGTGATGGTGGCCAACAGTTGTTCGCCATGCCGGTCGACTTCGGAAGAATGGACGCCGCGGAGACCACGGAGCTCATGGACCGATTTGGGAGGATGGCGTGCGAGCTGGAGGAGGACCTCGTCCCGCATGACACGTCCGCGGGGCACATTCCGGCGTCGGGCTTCCGCTTCTCGCCAGGCCGCTAATTCACGAAGCACCACGGCCCCTTTGGGCTTGAGCGTATCCCATCCTCGTATACGCTGGTAGCGCTCTTGAGGCTCACGGCTTTTTTCGCCGACCACCGACTCCAGGCGGGCAAATTCCTCACTGACCCATTCCAACCGGCCAAGGCTGCTCAGGCGATCCTGTAAATGCGTATGGATCGGCAGCAGAAATTCGACATCTTCCAGGGCATAGGCGATCTGGTCATCGGAAAGCGGTCGCGCGCTCCAGTTCGTAAAGGTATGGGCTTTCTCCAGCTTCGTGCCATGGAGGCGCTGAACCAGGTTCGCATAGGCGACTTGGGCGCCATATCCGACCATGGCGGCAGCGATCTGCGTATCGAAAAATGGCTTCGGGATCTGTCCTGCATGGGTGGCAAAGAGATCCAGATCCTGCCGTCCGGCATGCACGATCTTTTCAATCTTTGGATCGCAGACGAGCTCCCAGAAGACATCGAGCGATCCGTTCGCCTGTACGGCGGGAAAATCGATGACGGCGGCGGTGTCGGCGGTCGCAACTTGGATCAATTCGAGCCGCGGGATAAAGGTGTCTTCCCCGACAAACTCGGTATCGAGCGCAAGCCGTGGACTCTGGCGCAAGATAAGGCAGAGGGCTTCGAGCGCAGACTGGTCGGTCACATATTGCATTGGTGAATTAGGTGTCACAAGGCTCTCATTCGGTTGGATTGTACGTGTGATCTGGCGATCGAGGAGGCTCAACGTTGCTGAGGCTCAAATACTCTTTCAAGAACTGGTAGGCTTCCAGCATGCGGCGTAATTCCGGTTCGGCGCTCCGGTCGCCGTTATTCGAATCGGGATGGAGCTGTTTGGCCTTGTGGCGGAACGCCGCGGTGACTTCGGCGAGCGAACTGCCGAACTCCACGCCCATCGCGGCATAGGCATCCATGGCGTTATTGATGCCGCTGGGTCCTTGTGATGGGTCGCCTCCCCCACCGGCGGCTTTTAGCATATCGGCCAAGCTGACTTTCTTGCGGCGGCGACGGGGGCGCTCCCGAATCTCACTATCGAAATCGTCCCAGCGGTCTTCGACAAACTCGAGCCGGGACTCCAGGCGCATGGCGCCGGATAGATCGCGAATCTCTACCAGCTCTGCTTCAATCTGGACCAGGGTCTTGATAATTTCCTCCAGCCCCTCTTCCACACGAAAGAAGCTATCGACTCGCTCCTGCATCATCGTGTCGACGGCGAGCTCGAGGCTCTCTTCGGCCTTCGGGCGCAACGAATCGATCCGCCGCCTCATCCCGCTCTGAAACTTAATGAATTTGCTTTGTGAAAATGCCATCTGAACCGGACTCGCTCCCTGGGCGCGCATTGTAGCACAGCCAGGTTGCGTGCCAGAAGGGCCCTAGAAATAGCCAGATCGACGCGGGTGACTGGTCAGCGCGAGGCGAAATCATCGCTGATTGTGGTGCGGCGACGGGCGACGCCCGTATCCCGTGCCGCGGTTGCCACGGCTTTTGCCACACGGGGAACGACATTCTTGTCGAACACGCTGGGAATGATGTAGTCCTCGCTCAGAGCTGCAGTGGGAATAGTCTCCGCCAGGGCCTTGGCTGCAGCGAGTTTCATGGCTTCATTGATGTCGCGCGCCTGCACGTCCAGGGCTCCTCGAAAGATACCAGGAAACGCGAGGGCATTGTTAATTTGATTCGGGTAGTCCGAACGCCCGGTCGCGAAGATCCGGCAGTGGGAGGCCGCCAATTGAGGAGGAACTTCCGGGTCGGGATTGGCCATGGCAAACACGATGCGATCAGGCACCATCAGATCCAGATCTTCCGCTGTGACGACGTTGCCAACGGATAAGCCGATGAACACGTCGGCACCTTTGAGGGCCTCTCGAAGTGAACCCTGGGGACGGTCGTGAGTCATACAAGGGCCAAGATCCGTTCGGCAGGCCCGCAGCTGTTCGCCGTCTCCTCGAAGGACGATGCCCTGAGGTTCGCATCCGATCAAATGCGAGAGACCTGCCGCCAGCAACATTCTGCAGCAGGCGGTTCCAGCGGCCCCAAGACCGTTAACGACCACACGGATGTCTTCAATCCGTTTTCCCGTGACAGTGAGGGCATTGGTCAATGCAGCCAGGAGGACCACGGCGGTGCCATGCTGATCGTCGTGCATGACCGGAATATCCAATGTGCCTTTGAGTCGGCGTTCGATCTCGAAACAACGGGGTGAACTGATGTCTTCCAGATTAATAGCGCCGAATCCTGGGGCAATGGCTTGAACCGTGCGAACGATTTCGTCGGGATCTTGGGTATTCAAACAGATCGGCCAGGCGTCGATTCCCGCAAATTCTTTGAACAGCATGGCCTTGCCTTCCATCACCGGCAGGGCGGCTTCCGGTCCAAGATTGCCGAGGCCCAGCACCGCAGATCCATCGGTGACCACGGCGACCGTGTTGCTTTTGCTCGTAAAGGCATAGGCTTTGGTTTTGTCCTTCGCGATGGCTTGCGAAACTCGGCCGACGCCTGGCGTATAGACCATCGACAGGACATTTCTTGTCGTCACGGGAAACTTGCTTTGAACATGGATTTTCCCACCGAGATGCAGTAAGAAAATTCGGTCTGAGGCAGACAGGACTGTGACGTCTGGCAGCGCCCCGATCCGTGCGAGCACCGCTTCTCCGTGCGATTCGTCCCGGACGTCGAAGGTCACATCTCGTACCATGCAGGTGGCCGTGGCAGAGACGATATCTACCGCACCTAAATTGGCGCCTTCCTCGGCTAGGACCGCCGCGACTCGCGCAAACATGCCCGGGGCATTGGCAAGTTGGAGGCGAACGGTCAGACGGTAGTTGGAATAGGGCCCAATCTCGGTCATGGTTGTTCCTTCCTCAACAGCCTACCACAAGACTCGTCAAAAGCCGGAGCAGCTGGCCAATTAGGTTGCTCTCTTTTGCAGGTCACAGTGTAAAAATAAGCGATTGACAATAGCGTCTGTTTTCGCTACCTTTCGCCCGTTTACCCTGCTTGGATGGGTAAACAATATCCTTAACATTCACATTCAAAGGGGGTGACATACTATGAAGAGCATGTTGATGGCAATCATGGCAGTGGCAGTGGCCGTGACGTTCAGCGCTCCTTCCTTCGCCAACGAAGAGAAGAAGGACAAGAAGGACGAGAAGAAGGGCGGCCACGTCCTCGTGTACGGCGAAGAGAAGAAAGAGAAGAAGGACGAGAAGAAGGGCGGCCACGCTGGCACGTTCGGCGAGACCAAGGACGAGAAGAAGAAGGACGAGAAGGGCAAGTAATGATGACATAGGTCGTTTGTCTGATCAGACAAGCCTGACTTGAACGATTCTGAAGAGGCCTGCCATCGAAAGATGGCAGGCCTCTTTGCTTCTGCACTTATTGACCCCTCTCTGAGGCTGATGTTACCGTGAGCCATGAATAATCCATCGAACTCAGCCAAGACAAATCGTCTCATTCACGAAACCAGTCCCTATCTCCTCCAGCATGCCTCTAACCCGGTCGACTGGTATCCCTGGGGACCGGAGGCCTTGCAGGCATCGAAAACACAGAACCGTCCGATACTACTTTCGATTGGTTATTCTGCCTGTCACTGGTGTCACGTCATGGAACGGGAATCGTTCGAGAACGAGGCCATTGCCGCGCTCATGAACCGGCACTTTATCTGTATCAAAGTCGATCGAGAAGAACGTCCCGATCTCGACGAGATCTACATGCAAGCCACGGTGACCATGAATCGCGGCCAGGGCGGATGGCCGATGACGGTTTTTCTGACGCCAGACCAGGAGCCATTTTTCGCCGGGACCTATTTTCCGCCTGATGACCGATGGGGCCGTCCAGGCTTTCCCAGCCTGCTCAAGAAAATTTCGGAATCATGGGAGAAGGATGCCCCCGCGCTCACGAATCAAGCGCATCAATTGACTGAGCGGTTGAAGAAGGAACTTACCGCCCTTGCGCCCGTTTCCGTGAGCGCCTCCGTCCTGGATGAGGCGGTGACGCAATTCGAAGAAGATTTTGACGAGCAGCATGGAGGATTCGGCAAGGCGCCGAAATTTCCACCCTCTGCAGGGCTCTCGTTGCTCCTTCGTTGTTATCGTCGCACGGGAGAGAGCCGCACGTTGCAGATGGTGACCCGCACGCTCGATGCGATGGCGGCAGGCGGAATCTACGACCATATTGGTGGCGGCTTTGCGCGGTACTCTACCGATGAACGTTGGCTGGTCCCGCATTTCGAGAAGATGCTCTATGACAATGCCCTGCTAGCCAAAACCTACGTGGAGGCCTACCAAGTCACCAAGCAGGCCTCCTATCGCCAGGTCACAACGGAAGTGCTGGACTATATTCTCCGGGAGATGACCGATCCTGCAGGAGGATTCTACTCCGCGACAGATGCAGACTCGGAAGGCGTCGAAGGCAAGTTTTTCGTCTGGACACCGGCAGAGATCCAGGCCGTGCTGCAGAATGCCGAAGATACCCGAAGACTCTGTGCCTATTACGACATTACCGACCAGGGCAATTGGGAGCATCGGAGCATCCCGAATCGGCTGCGCCCCATTGATGCTGTCACGAAGGAATTAGATCTCACCATCGATGAACTAGAGGAAACTATCCATCGCGTGCGGCCCCTCCTCTATCGCGCGCGCCAAGAGCGAGTCCCGCCAGGGCTCGATGACAAAATCATTACGGCCTGGAACGGCATGATGATGTCGGCGATGGCTGAGGCAGGCCGAGTGTTCGGACATCGCCGTTACATCGATGGAGCCATGAAGGCAGCAGACTTTCTCTTGCAGACACATCGGACGTCCGATGGCGCGCTCCTCCGCACGTCGCGAAAGGGCCGGGCCCATCTCGACGGAGTGCTGGAAGACTATGCCTATCTGTCAGAAGGGTTGATCGACCTCTATGAGGCTTGCGGGCAGGAACGCTATCTCGCCGCCGCGCTTCAATTGGCAGAACGGATCGTGGATTCGTTTCGCGATGAGGAACAGGGAGGCTTCTATACGACCGCCAAGACGCATGAAGCGCTGATTATCCGAGCGCGCGAGGGCGCAGATGGTGCGACGCCCAGTGGCAACGCCGTAGCAGTCTCCACCCTCGCCAGACTCTCATTCCACTACGATCGCCAGGACCTGCGCGAAGCAGCGATTGGCGGGATTCGTGTCTACGGCCGCCAGATGGCCCGGTATCCGAGAGCCTTCGCGAAAAGTCTCGCCGTCGTGGATCTCCTGGCGGAAGGGCCGATTGAATTAGCGTTTGTGGGAGCCCCGAACGCTCCAGGCTTGGAGGCGCTGCATCGTGCGGTGCGCGAGGTGTTCCTTCCACATCGTGTGATCGCCTCCAACGATGGAACCGACAATCCGCCCACTCATCCCCTGCTCTCTGGCAAGGATTTGGTCGGAGGAAAAGCTGCCCTCTATATCTGCCGCAATTTTTCCTGCCAACGTCCCCTCACCGACCCACAAGAGGTCACCGAGGCATTGCTGTCCCAGTCGAAACGAACGGATCAACCGGCCCAACAGACGCTGTTGCAGGGAACTGCACACCCAGGATCTGCCAGCCCTGAGGGGACAGCGCGATATGCCGCACGCCTCGTGAGCCAATCACGCCATGCCGGGCACATGGAACATGGCTATGGCCCGTTCGGCAACAGCGGCTTCACGACATCCCGACTGGGATTCGGGACCTATCGGGTCGATACCAGGGAGCCGGAGCAGCGAGAGGCCTTGAAGAAGGCGCTACGAGAAGGCGTCAACCTCATCGACACATCGACGAATTACATGGATGGAGACAGTGAGCGCCTGGTCGGTGCTGTCTTAGGCGAATTGTTCAAAAGCGGCGAGCTGTCGCGAGAAGAAGTGATCGTCGTCTCGAAGATTGGTTATGTGCAGGGGCAGAATCTCAAACAGGCGGAGACGCGAGAGCAGGCCGGACGTCCCTACCCTGACATGGTTAAATATGGCGAGGGCATCTGGCATTGTATCCATCCGGAATATCTGGCCGATCAACTCACCCTGTCACTGGACCGGCTAGGGCTTGCCACGCTCGATGTCTGCTTGCTCCACAATCCGGAATACTTTCTGTCCGAGGCAGCCCATCATGAAGGTGGCGATCTTGTGACGGCGCGGGATGCCTTTTATCGCCGGATTGAACAGGCCTTCACGTTTTTCGAGTCGCAAGTTGCGGCGGGACGGATCAGCTTTTACGGTGTGTCCTCGAATACGGTCACGGCAGATCCGTCGAATGCCGAGGCGACGTCGCTCTCTCGCCTCTACGACGCGGCACGATCTGCTGCGACATCGCTGGGCATGGAGCGCCATCACTTCGGGGTGCTGCAATGCCCCATGAATCTCTATGAGTCTGGCGCCCTGATGATGCGAAATACCGGCAGGGATCAGCAGGAAACGGTGTTGGAGCTGGCGCAGCGAGAAGGCATCGCGGTGTTGATTAATCGCCCGCTGAATGCCATGCCGACGAAAAAGAGCGGTGTGCTTCGGCTGGCAGATTTTCCGCTCCAAGGCGACCCCGTCGATTTCGAGCGGCAATGCCAAACGGTTGCGGCACTTGAAGACGAATACCGCAAGGACATTGCTCCAAACATTCAACAGAGTGGTCAAGGCATGCCCCCCGCCGACTTCTTCACCTGGGCTATTGAGCTGGCCCGCGTGCGGCCTCAGATTCAGGGGCTGGAACATTGGGAGCAGATCGAGCATCAAATGATCGCACCGCATTTCAATCAAGTGATGCAGGCCCTCTCCCAACAGCTCATCGGAACGGCAACTGAACAGTGGGAGGCCTGGCGCAATCGCTATGTGCCGCAATTGCTCACCCTGTTGGGCGGACTCCGCAGAGAAGCGACCGATCGCAGTCGCACGAGAGCAGCCGCCATAGCGGCAGTTCTTAATCCCCACCTGCCCGAAGCAAAGCGCGGAGAATCGCTGTCGCGAAAGTCCCTGTGGGTACTGGCCAGCACTCCAGGAGTGACCGCGGTGTTGAATGGGATGAGGTCGCGAGGCTATGTCGAAGATTCTATCGCTATCCTGAATTGGGAACCGGTATCGGCGGTGAGACCACTGTACGAAGTGGTGATGTCACGGTGAGGATGGTAGGTTTTTTGTAAAAGGTCTCAGCTAATTCCCGGTTCGCCTGCTGCTCAGTCAGACCTGCAATGCTTGTCTGGCCTCAAGCCCCGCCTGTATCTACCGGTTGTTGGTGTGGATCCGTCTTGTGCTCAACGATTCGATACGTGCAGCGACATCTCGATATTGTGGGGCTTCACGCCGGAGCCAGCGATAGGTCTCCAAGCTTTCAGGAATACGCCCAAGAGACTCTAACGTTCGCCCTAAGAGGTAGAGGATCTGCACTCGTTCTTTCGACGATGCTGCGGGCACTTGGAGGGCTCGGCGAAATGCCATGACGGCTTCGTCTTGCTTGCCGGTCCTCTTAAGGCAGAGCCCCATTTGTGCGAGCCCCTTCAACATATACATGGGGTCCTGCGCGGCTGTTTCAAAATGTTCCGCGGCCTGCTTAAACAGGCCCACGTTTTTGAGCGCAGTTCCTTGTTCATACGATTCATGTCCATTCAGCGCCTCAGTCGAACTGGGAGCCTCGATGGTCGAATTCTGTATGGCTGGTATCGTCATACGATTATCCACGTCCGATAGGACCTGGGATGACGCTCGAGGG
Organism: Nitrospira sp.; assembly: GCA_009885705.1. GTDB lineage: Bacteria > Nitrospirota > Nitrospiria > Nitrospirales > Nitrospiraceae > Palsa-1315. Next base: position 11,617 of record VFKF01000050.1, read on the forward strand.
TCCTGCTGTGTGAGGGGTGATACGTTGGATTCGTTCACGTGTGCGTTTCCTCTATCGTCGAAACCAAATAGTATTAAGGCAGCAAGTTTCAGGCCAAGCAGGTCAGCCCGTGAATACGTTGAGTTTCAATGCATTTCCCTTCCTCGACTATAGTTGAGAATGGGAGGAAGGAGCTTGCCTGGGCATCATTAGTTCAAAAGTGCCCTTGAACCTGGCCAAGCAGTTGGGGAGAATTTCAAAATGTGACTTGTCGAAGATTCTGGCGATTGCCAGCAAACCACTGCACGGTCTTCTTCAGTCCATCCCGGAGCGCATGCTTCGCCTGAAAGCCAAAGAGTTGCTTGGCTCGACTGACATCCAAGCATCGCCGAGGCTGCCCGTTTGGCTTAGTGGTGTCCCACACAATCTGTCCTGTACAACCAGCCTCTGCTGCAATCATGGTAGCCAGATTGCGAATGGTGACTTCCTCCCCTGTCCCCAGGTTGACAGGCAGACTGCCCTCGTAACGTTCAGCAGCGAGCAGGATGCCTTCCGCGGCGTCCTCCACATACAAGAACTCTCGCGTCGGAGAACCATCCCCCCACAAGGTGAGGGTGGATTGGCCTGCTTCTTTTGCCGTCACACATTTGCGTATTAAGGCTGGGATCACGTGAGACGTTTCCAAATCAAAGTTATCGCGCGGGCCATAAAGGTTCACCGGAAATAAGACGATCGAATTAAACCCATACTGTTCACGATAGGCCTGCGACTGGACCAGCATCATCTTCTTGGCGAGACCGTAGGGTGCATTGGTCTCTTCGGGGTATCCATTCCAGATGTCGTCCTCTTTAAATGGAATGGGAGCAAACTTGGGATAGGCACAGATGGTGCCCAACGCCACGAATTTCTTCAGCCCCCGTTGACGTCCGACTTCGATAAGTTGGGTGCCCATCATCAGATTGTCGTAGAAGAACTTTCCAGGATTGGCCTGGTTTGCGCCGATCCCTCCAACCCGTGCAGCCAGATGGATGACCATATCGGGCGTGCTATCGCTATAGAGCTGCTTCACCGCATCCATCTGAACGAGGTCGTAATCTTTGCTTCGGGGCACAACAATATCCCGGCAACCTTTGGCTCGTAGTTGCTCAACGACGAAGGATCCAAGAAAACCTGCTCCTCCCGTGACGACCACACGTTTGTTAGACCAGAATGACATCGCTACCTCTTTCCCTTGGTTCCTTCGAGTCGTTCTTGTTCGAGGGCAAGATCCGCGTCCACCATCATATGGGCCAGTTCTGTAAATCGAACTTTCGGCTCCCATCCCAAATCACGCTTGGCCTTGCTGGCATCGCCAATCAAAAGATCCACTTCGGTGGGGCGATAGTATGCCGGGTCGATCTTCACGTGCTTCTCCCAATCCAACTGGAGGCGACCGAACGCCAACTCTAAGAACTCGCGCACGGTATGCGTCTCCCCAGTCGCAATGACATAGTCCTCCGGCTTGGGAGCTTGCAACATCATCCACATCGCCTGCACATAGTCTCCCGCAAAGCCCCAGTCTCGTTTCGCATCCAAGTTACCAAGAAAGAGATCCTTCTGAATGCCCAGCTTGATCCGTGCCGCGGCTTTCGTAATCTTGCGTGTCACGAACGTCTCGCCGCGCCGAGGCGATTCATGGTTGAATAAAATGCCATTACAAGCAAAGAGATCGTAGGCTTCTCGATAATTGACAGTAATCCAATAGGAGTAAACCTTGGCCGCCCCATAGGGACTGCGTGGATAGAATGGTGTGGTTTCACGCTGAGGGACATCCTGCACTTTGCCGAACATCTCGCTCGAAGATGCTTGATAAAACTTCGGCTTCAACCCCGCTTCCCGAATGGCTTCCAGCAAGCGGATCGTTCCGAGTCCGGTAATCTCGCCGGTATACTCTGGAATATCGAAGCTCACACGCACGTGGCTTTGCGCCCCCAGGTTATAAATTTCATCTGGCTGGACCGTTCGGATAATACGGTTCAACGAGCTCGCGTCGTTAAGATCGCCATACACCAAATGGAGCCGTCGATGGGGAACATGGGGGTCTTCATAAATGGGGTCGATTCGTCCCGTATTAAACGAGCTTGATCTCCGAATAATGCCGTAGACCTCATAACCCTTCCCGAGAAGAAACTCGGCCAGATACGATCCATCTTGACCTGTAATGCCACTGATTAGTGCTTTCTTCACAAGATCTCCCCTTCGGTTACATCAGAAGTGGGATGAATTATGTCTCGATTCAAGAATCTTGTCCACAGAGGAGCAGGTTTCGGTCGTATTCCTAGCTGCAACAGGCCTTCACTCATTCCCTGCCCCGTGAATCCTGCTGGCATATCAGAAACCTTCTCATGAGAGGCCCTGGGGCGTCACAAGAACGGAGTGACGGGTGAGCAGAATTGCTCTGTCACAAGAGTACACAGGAAGCGCTCTCAGTGGTAACGTGTTTGGATGTTATACCACCATAGGTTATTGGCAAGAACGATTGGCTCCTCTCCACAGGAGATGCGGGATCTTCTTGCACAGGATCTTGTGCCGCACTAGAATGTAAGACTGAACAGGGTTCGTGATACGGAGCCGAGATCCAAGACCATGAGTGTACGCAGGGGTATCATATTCGCCTATATCGTATGTGGCACCTTGCTGGTGGCACATATCATCAATGCCGTGATTGCTGAGGCGTTGTCAGTTCCGGTAGGTCTGGTACGGCCAGCACCGATTTCCAACCACGAGCCTGAGATGCGTACCTCAGTGCCCGCGATGGTTGAGCATATTCGGACGAGCGGGATTTTCCCCCTCCCCTCCGACCCTCTCGGTATGAGCCCCACAGCAGGACTTGGCGCAGCCCTTCCACGAGTTTCGTTAAATCTCGCGGCGAAACTGAAGCTGCTCGGAGTGGTGATCGGCGATCATGGAGGGGTCTCAGTCATCGTAGAAGAGCTGTCCAGTAAACGGCAACTGTTCTTCCAGTTGCACGATCTCATACCAGACGTCGGTGAGATCAGCGAAATCCGTCGGGATGGGATGGTCATTCGGCAGGGCGATCAGCAAGAGTTGCTTGAACTCGCCGCCTCTCAGGTTGAGAAGCCCCTGGCACCCCCAGTCATCGCAGGATCACCTATCGCTCAAGCGCCTGGGAGCCCAGTGCGTACAGTCCTCGACCGGAGAGATGTCGAGCAAGCGATGGGCGATTTGCCAAAATTATTGTCGCAAGCGAGAGCGGTGCCCTACCTGGTGAATGGAGCCATGAATGGATTCAAACTAGATTACATCGCCCCTTCAAGCTTTTATGAAAAGATTGGATTGAAATACGGGGATGTCCTCCAGCAGGTCAATGGCGTCAACATCCGCGATCCAGGTACGATGCTCACACTCTTCCAGCAGCTTCGCAACGAGAAGACGGTCAAACTTGACGTGCTGCGTAACAATCAGCGAACCGCGATGACCTTCGACATTCGCTAAGCCTGCTGCATCTTCATTTGCTTCAGCTCCTTTCTGCTTTCGACAGTTCGCTGTCATTCTGGAGCCTTTGTGAGCGGATGGTGAGGCACAGTTCCCGTTAAAATGCGAAACGGAATGGCCGGCATGACCTTGTCCAGCGATATCAGCCAGAGACGTTCCATGTACGCCACAAAGGTCTATGGTCTTGCTCCAGGGCCTGTAACCATTCCAGAGACGAGCGATGCCATCATGGATATTCTGAAATGAACGACGAACAGAGTAATCGTCCGCTACTCGGCGCAATCCTTGAGGACCGATTCGGTGTGCTCGAGTCTAAATTGCTTGAGGCGATTAATATTCAAGGAACCAAAGGGGGCCGTCTCGGCGAAATATTGATCCGCCTCAGGACGATAACCGAAGACGTCTTGCTGCAGGCGCTCGCCATTCAGTTTGAACTGCCTTGGCTCCCTCATCTGGATGTCAGCCAGGTTGACCACGAATGGGTCAAGAAGGTTCCCATTCACTTTGCGCGCCGTTATCACGTGCTCCCAATCAAAACAGAGGATGGCGCGGTCCTTGTGGCAACGACCGACCCCATGGAAACGGCGGCGTTAGACGATCTTCGTCTATTGCTCGGACTTCCGATCAAACCGATACTGACGACTAGCCTGTCGCTCCTCGCCTGCCTGAATCGTGTCTATGACGACGCGGCAAGTCCTGCAGGCGCAGAGCAAGTCATGGAGGATATCGCAGCCAGTGAAAGTCTCGATCAAATTGCCCATGAGTTAGATGAGCCGACAGACCTGCTCGACGCGACGGACGAAGCCCCCATCATCCGCTTAGTCAACTCTGTTCTCTTCCAAGCGGTAAGACAGCGAGCCAGCGATATTCATTTCGAATCGTTCGAACGGGGACTGGTCGTGCGGTATCGCATTGACGGAGTACTCTATCCCGTCCTTACCCCCCCCAAGCATCTGCAGGCCAGTATCATCGCGCGATTGAAGATCATGGCCGGTCTGAACATCGCGGAGAAGCGGTTGCCACAGGATGGCCGGTTTCGAATCAGGACGGCGGGGAAGGATGTCGATCTGCGTGTCTCAGTACTGCCGACCTCCCATGGAGAACGCGTCGTGCTGCGTCTCCTGGAGAAAGAGAACCGTCTCCTGAATCTCTCCGAGATGGGATTTTCGCAGGATCGGCTGGGGATCATCCAACAACTGATTCACTTGTCACATGGCATCATTCTCGTGACGGGCCCGACCGGGAGCGGGAAGACGACGACGCTGTACGCCGCGTTGACTCAGATCAATGCGCCGGACAAGAACATCATTACCGTTGAAGACCCCGTCGAATATCAACTCGTCGGTGTGGGGCAGATGCAGGTGAACCCCAAGATCAACCTGACGTTTGCTGCGGGGCTGCGATCGATTCTCAGACAAGATCCCGATGTCATTATGATCGGGGAAATCCGAGATCGTGAAACCGCTGAAATTGCCATTCATGCTTCGCTGACAGGACACTTGGTCTTTTCTACCCTGCATACCAACGATGCCGCGAGCGCGGCCACTCGATTGATCGATATGGGCATCGAGCCGTTTCTCGTCGCCTCCTCGGTGGTCGCCGTCTTAGCCCAGCGGTTGTTGCGGCAAGTCTGTTCGGATTGCAAGCAGCCCTATCAGCCGACAGACGAGGAACTCATTCGCCTCGGCATCGTCCCCCCAAAGGCGCGCCCCACCTTCTATCGCGGCGCCGGGTGCCCAGCCTGTTCCCAGACCGGTTATCGAGGTCGGACAGGAATTTTCGAGCTCCTCGTCCTCGACGATGAAATCCGTCGCCTCATCGGCAACAAAGCGGATTCGGCGACAATTCGCCAAGCGGCGATGACGAAGGGCATGGTGACATTGAAAGATGAAGGCGCGGAGAAAGTGTTTCATGGGCTCACAACGACTGAAGAATTGATGCGCATTACCCAGCAGGAAGTCGAGATCTAACCGGATGCCTGTCTACCACTATAAGGGCTATAAGAACGACGGAGGGTCCGCCACCGGCATCATCGATGCCGAAAGCCCAAAGGTCGCTCGCGTCAAATTACGGAAGGTCGGCGTGTTTCCGACCGATATGGTGGAGCAAGGCACGACTTCGAGCGCAGACGTTCCTGGCACCTCTTCCTCGGCGATCGGTCGCTCCCCTGCCCTCAGCACGACGGATGTCGCGATGATGACCAGACAGCTGGCCACATTGCTGGTGGCAGGTTTGCCGTTGGTCGAAGCGCTCGGGGTGATGGTCGATCAATCCGAGAAGAAATCCGTGAAGAGCCTGATGGCCGATATCCGAGAAGGAATCCGTGGAGGCAAGTCCTATAGCGCGGTGTTGGAAGGTTATCCGCGCGAGTTTTCCCAGATTTACGTACATATGGTCAGAGCCGGTGAAGCCAGCGGAGCATTAGATCAAATATTATTCCGCCTCGCAGAGTTTCTGGAAAAGCAGTTGGCGCTCAAGCACAAAGTCACCAATGCCATCCTCTATCCAGCCCTGATGTTGATTGTCGGGGTATCGGTGCTCTTTTTCCTCATGACCTTTGTCGTACCGAAAATCACCGCGGTCTTTACGAGTTTGAAACAGGCCCTCCCCTGGCCTACTGTCGTTTTGATGAGCATCAGCCATTTTCTAGCCGACTATTGGATTGTCATACTTGGTGGGGTGGCACTCGTCGTCTGGTCGGTGCGGCGGGCCATGCACACGGAAGCGGGGAAGCTCAAGTCCGACCGATGGCTGCTTAAAATTCCACTCATCGGCGAAGTGGCCAGGATGGTTGCCATCTCACGCCTCACCAGCACGCTGGCCACCATGCTGGCAAGCGGTGTGCAGTTATTGGATGCCATGGACGTCGCAAAACGTGTCATGAATAATCGCGTGCTGGAACATGCCGTTGAGGGGGCCAGACAGAATATTCGCGAAGGGGAAACAATTGCCGAACCGTTGAAGCGCAGCGGAGAATTTCCCGCCCTGGTCACCCACATGATTGCAGTCGGTGAGCGGAGCGGTGAAATGGAGGAGATGCTGCGTCGAATCGGACAAATTTACGATGGGGAAGTGGATCGGGTGATTACGCGGTTTACATCGCTGCTGGAACCCATCATGATTCTCGTCATGGGTGTATTGGTATTTTTTATTGTGGTGGCCATCCTGTTGCCCATCTTTGAGATGGGACAGATGGTTCGCTAGGGGCTGTGATCAGTGAAGGGTAATGGGTGATGAGTCACATGGGAGGTATTCAGATGAGAGGAAGTGAGCAGTTCCAACATGTGCTGGCAATGTGGCGCGGGAAGCGGCGAGCCCCCAGTCCCCTCGCATCACGCATCACCCATCACCCATTACGCCATATCCTCAGAAGCGAACGTGGCTTCACATTCATCGAGATCATGGTCGTGGTGGCCATTCTCGCAATTCTTGCGGCCTTGGTCGTTCCTCGCATCATGGGGCGAACGGATGATGCCAAACGTACGGCCACCAAGGTGCAGATTCGCAATATCGAAGGAGCCTTACAGCTCTATAAACTCGACAACGGTGTCTATCCCTCAACAGAACAAGGCTTAAAGGCATTGGTCGAAAAACCTTCGGTCGGGGTGATCCCAAAAAAATGGAAGCTCGGAGGATATCTCCCGAAGCTGCCGGAAGACTCCTGGCAAAATCCCTATAAGTATTTGAGCCCCAGCCCAAAAGGCGATTACGAAATCACCTCCCTCGCCACTGATGGTGAAGTAGGCGGCGAAGGCATCAATGCGGATATTACCAATTGGAATCTCGATAAGGACTAGAGGATGTGGCAAGAGGCGAGGGGCATGGGGCGAGGGATAAGGGAGAAGCATCTGCTGGCTCCCCTCGCCTCACGCCTCACGCCTCACGCCTTACGGTCTTCACATGGGTTTACGATCCTCGAAATCATCCTTGTTCTCTTTTTGCTCGTTGGCTTACTGGGTATCGTGTTGCCTCGAATATCGCTGGAGGAGAATCTCGGTTCAGTGGGCCGGCGGATGGTCGGGACCGTGCGATCCCTTCAGGGCATGGCGATGTTGACCCAGAAGACGGTCCGCCTGTACGTAGATCTGGATCGTGGGATCTTTTGGCCGGTAATCCTGGATGGGAATGAAGAAAAGGTACCGACCGATGCCACCTGGGCCACGCCGTTGAACCTTCCAGAACACATTCGCTTTTCGGACATGCTGGCAAGTCAGGGAAAAAAAGAAACCGGCCGTGTCGATCTGTTTTTCTATCCGACAGGAAGGATCGATCCGATGACGATGCACCTGGTGGATAAGAACAACAACGTGCTGGCCATTGCCATTGAGCCGGTCACAGGCGCGATCCGCATGAGCGATGAACGGATCGAGCCTTCGAAGCCCCTCACGATTCCCGACCGTGTGAGACCGTTGCTTCAAACCCCGGCGTCAGTCAGATAATGAGACGACCGTGAGAGCGACTTGTCACGCGTAGGATGTTCTATGAGAAACGAGCGGGGGTTTACCTTACTGGAAGTGCTGATCGCGCTCGGCATTCTGGCATTGGCGCTGCCGATCTTGTTAGGGCTCCGTAATTGGGACCTCGACCTCCATGCAAGGGCGAAGGAACTGACGACCGCCACGGTTCTCGCGCAGGAAAAGTTGATCGAGACAGAAATGGGGATGCTGTTGCCCCTCGGCGAGACAGGTGGTGAATTTCAATCGATCCCTCTGGGATCGCAGGCCACGGCCGAGACTGCGAATCGCCCGGCCAATTATCGGTGGAAACGAATCGTCGCACCCACGCCATTGCCGATCGTACAGGAAGTGAAGATCCAGGTGTTGTGGCCACGAGGTGCCACGGAAGAAATGGTCGAGGTCAGTACCTATGTCTTTTTGTCAAACTCCCCTTCGCCGTGAGGACGGGTTCACCCTCATTGAAGTCCTGCTGGCCGTGTCTCTGGTCGCCATGATGGCGACCTTGGTCTTTGGGTCGCTCTATGTCACGACCAGTGCGATCGAAGCCGCACGCGCAAGCTCAGCCAATGAGCAGATTATTCGCAGCACGTTACGCGTGATGACCGATGAATTATCGGTTGGCGTGAGCCTGGCTTCTGGTCCTTGGATGGGGATCAACGGCCAGCAGGATGGCCAACCGGCCGATTCCATCGCCTTTCTTACGATGGGCCAGTTTCGCGGAGCGGAGTCGACGAAAGATACCGAATTGGTTCGCATCGTCTACACCAGGGAGGGCGAACGGCTCATTCGCTTTGTGCGGAGAAACCTCTACGGGCTGACAGACGAGTCAATCGAGCAAGTCGAGCTCGCCAGCAAGGTCAAAGCCTTCAACGTGCGTTTCTATGACAGCAAGAACAATCTCTGGGTGGACGAGTGGGATGGTCGTGGACGATCCGGGACTCCGAAAGCTTTGTTGATCGAACTGACACTACAACAAGAGAATGCCGAACTTCAGACCGTCCGCCAATGGGTCGCGGTGGGAGCATCATGATGGCATGGCCCATCACCTGGCCGGAAACATCGAAGCTGAAAGGCCCTCTTGGCTGGGGGCTGGCGACGCTAGCCGGCTTCATCCTCTCGCTGCTCCTGACCTTTCCCTATGGCCCACTCCAGAATCGTCTGCTGGCTGAGTTTCATCAGACGAGTGGATGGGAGATGCGTGCTGCGGATTGGTCTGTCGGATTTCCCGCATCCATTGAGTGGCGTGATGTGGTCCTTGCTGGCCCCACTATGGGGGCCATTCCACTTGAAACCGTACGGACAACCATTGGAGTCTTTCAGGCATTGTTCGGCCATCTGGTCATAGACTATGTCGTGCAATTACCAGGTGCAGCCCCCGTGGGCGCTGGGCGAGCCACCGGATCTCTGACTGCGGGCTCGTGGGGCTTACGCGGACCAGTTTCCGTCAAAGGTCATCTCCAACAGATGGATCTTGCGGCGGTCCTGAAGCCCTACGTGAGTCGAGGAACCGCCCAGGGGGATTTCATGCATCGATGGGAAAACACCCAAGACGCCACGGCTGCCCTCAAGGGTGACGGCACCGTAAAGATGGAGATCAAGGACCTTGTCGTCGATCGAGTCGCTGCTGGCTCTGCAGCAATGCTCTCGCTCACGCTCGGTCGCATACAGGCGTCGATCGCCTGCCATGATGGCGTCTGCGATGTGACGGAATTGAAGGGTGACGGTGTCGATGGATCGTTTACCGCTCAGGGGCATGTCACGTTGCGACAACCGCTTCAGCAGAGCATTCTGGATCTGACGGTGACGGTCATTCCAGGGCCAGGATTTGCACAAAAAGCGGCAAGTCTGTCGTTACCCCCATTTCAGCCCGGTGCCCCCTTAACGTTTAAATTGGCTGGACCGATCATGAATGCGAGAGTGGCCCTGTAAGCACTCAGGGAAGTAGTTCTTTTCTCCTCGACCAGAGCCTGCTACAGTAGGATTGTATCGCTCGTGATACGCATGTCGTGAAGACCGTGAGGAGTACAGATCGTTGTCGATGATTGCTGAATGTATCGGGCTCGATATCGGGCAGACCGCCTTCAAGGCCGTGCGGTTCCGCCGCCGCTTGAGCGGGCGTGAATCGGTCGAGTATTTCCACCGGCCCCTTGCCTATGGGCGACCGGAACAGACGGAGCCCGCGCATCGCGCGGGCATGCTCAGAGATTTTCTCTGGCAGCATGGCTTGTACGGCAGTGGAGAGATCGTCACGGCGCTCCCCTGCCAGGATGTATTTGTCAGAACCCTCTCCTTTCCCTTTCGCGATGCCTCCAAATTGGCGCAGGTTGTCCCCTTTGAAATGGAAAACCTGATTCCCATGCCATTGGAAGACGTCACGGTCGGCAGTCTGTTGTTGCCGGCGCGGGAATCCCAGGAAGGGACCGCGAAAGCCAAGGGGTCCGACGTCCTCGTCACCGCAGCGCCCAAAGAAAAGATCGCTGAACATATGCGATTTATGGCCTCCGCCGATCTCAACCCCTCTGCGATCACCATTGACGGCATGGCCTTATTTTCTGTCAGCCAATTCCTCAAAGAAGAAGGGGCGCATGTTCCAGGCGACATGGCGATTATCGATGTCGGGGCCTCGAAGACGACCTTGTGCCTGGTCCATGAAGGCCGTCCGGTCCTGCTGCGGACGGTGCAATGGGGCGGGAATCATCTCACGCATGCACTCGCCGTCCGTCATGCCTGTAGCTTCGCTGAAGCAGAACGGCGGAAGCGAGCCCTGGCCGTGAAAGAAATCGACGCCTGGCTCGAACCAGTCCTCAAAGAATTGCGCGTCTCGCTCCATGCCTACGAAGGCAGCGTCCATCAACGGTTGACCCATTGCTGGGTATCGGGCGGCGGTTCCAAGTTGCGAGAGCTGAGCGGGTACATGGCGCACCAACTGGGCCTGCAGCCGGTCGGGCCGCGGCAAGGATTCGGATCGAGCTGTCCCCGCGCCTTTTCCATTGCATTCGGCTTGTCGATCCATCCGAATATCGTGCGTCCCCGTTGGAAATCAAGATTGGCTGGATCGGGTCTCGTCCTGGACTTTAAAGCCGGCAGCCAAGATGCATCGGCCACAGGAGACGCCTCAAAGCAAGACAGACGATTGGCGTTGTGGGGCGGGCTCGTCCTGGCCGTTCTAGGTCTAATGGATCTCTCCACGCGCGTGATGCTCAAAGATTCGACC
>VFKF01000389.1 GCA_009885705.1 Nitrospira sp.
AAAGACATGCGGGATGAGGGCACCAAGGCGATCCAGCGCACAAGCCTGCTGCTCGTAGGTGGAAGTTTTTTTATCGCCTTTTTAAACCTCTTCTTCACCAGACAGCGTGGAGGAACCTCTCAGCACAGTGATGGTCAGGACGAACGCGAGATCGATTCCGGCCACAGCCCCATCCCCCGTTCATTGGCCAGCGACTCCCCAGCGGCAGCCCTACGTCAGGAATAGTTCGTTCTGGGTCAACCTACCCGCTTACGCCGTGACTGCGCCCTCGCCCGACAGCCTGAAAAAGCTGTGCACGCTCCTCGTCAGTGAGCGGTTTCCAGGCCCCTGAGGCTAATCCACCGAGCGTCAGGTGCATGATCCTGACACGGTGCAACATGAGCACCCGATACCCCAAGACTTGGCACATGCGCCGAATCTGTCGATTGCGGCCTTCGGTGAGAATGATGCGGAACCGTGCGGGACCGAGCCGGTCAATCCGGCAGGGTTTAGTCGGACGGTCGAGAATGTCGACCCCCTGAGCCATACGGTCAACGAATGTCTGGTCAAACGGTCGATCGACGGATACCTCGTATTCCCGCTCATGCCCATGCTCGGTTCGGAGAATCTCATTCACGATATCTCCGTCGTTCGTGAGTAGGATGAGACCGGACGAGTCCTTGTCGAGTCGGCCGATTGGAAAAATTCTCTCCGGGTGGCCGATCTCCGCGATGATGTTACGAGCCACATGCGACTCGCTGGTTGTCGTCACGCCGACAGGCTTGTGGTACTTAATATAGACCGAGGCCGTTCCCCAGGGAATCACCTGTCCGTCTCGTGCGATGACGTCCTCAGGGCTGACCCTATCTCCCAAAGAAGCCACCCGTTGATTGATGGTCACGCGACCGGATTCAATCAAGCGATCGGCCTCACGCCGAGAGCAAATGCCATGGTGCGTGAAAAACTTATTGATGCGAAGCTGGTCGGTCACAGGGTAGGCATGCCGTTTCAGTAAACGCGACGGCCCGCTTTAATTC
>VFKF01000350.1 GCA_009885705.1 Nitrospira sp.
CGCTCCGTGACAGTCCCGCCGACCGTAGCAAGTCGTTTAAGAGTTTTCCTGCCGCTCCGGCAAACGGTTCCCCCTGCTGGTCTTCATTAAAGCCAGGCGCTTCCCCGACGAACATCACGCTCGCATGCGGATTTCCTACGCCGAATACGACCTGGCGACGGCCGAGTTTGGCCAGTTTGCAACGTTGGCAATCATGGAGAGATTTCGCAAGTTCCTGAAGGGGTGTCGTGCTCATGATGGAATGGAGCCATGAGGAATATGGCCGATATCTTAGGAAGCTGTGCCAATCTTGTCAATGTGAGTGAGGGGGCGAGAGCGGCAGCATGAACGTTGCGACCTGCCTGCGCGAAGCCGCTTTGGCGGAGGCAGGGAACGAAGCCGGAGGCCTTTTTCACCATCCGTTTATTCGACTCGATAGCCTTTGGCTGCCAGACAAGTATCCCGCATCGCATTAATGGTCGAGATGCCGTGCAGAGCGCGGGCATGGTCGGCGGGGCTTTGGGGACCTCCGCTGAAGGGGAAGGGGGTACTCTGGTTGTAGAACTGGTTTTCGTTCGCCAGTCTCGCCTTGTACTCGCATTCCATATAATCCCGTTCCACATCTCGCTGACTCAGCCCCTGCGGATTGCCTCCACGCGCGGAGGAACCTGGTGCGCATCCGGCGAACGTCAGCACGAGGACTGCTAACAAGGCACGTTGCATCAAGAGCTGTCTCATATTCATAGACCTACCATTGGGTCGTGCCATCGTCAAGCGGACCTAGTGACGCGCGATGGCATCGGCGCAATGGTTGCCACTGACAATCGCGCTTTCGAGGTTGGGCGGCCATCCGGTATCGGTCCAGGCCCCAGCCACGAGCAAGTTGGCAATCGGACTCCGTTGAATGGGCCGATGTAATTTTGTGCCGGGCCTGAGTGAGAGGATGGCGTTGGGGATCGTGCGGCGGTGGATTGGTCCGAGCCTGTATCCGGGGCGGAGGAGTCCCAACGATCTGAGCAGGTCAGGAATGAGTCCCTCGACGTTGGAGCCCGGTCGAGTCTGCGCCAGTTGATGGTCGGTTGTGACCAGGGAGAAGTCTGTGCGGTCTGGCGTTGCCGCTGTGACGAGTAACGAGTGAAACGCGGTATCGCCTAAGAGAATGAGGCGAGGGGTGGTGCAGGGTTGCTCGGCTTGCAGATACAAGAGGGTGCCGTCTTGCGAAACCAATTCCGCCAGTTGCTGAAAGTAGGCATAACGAGTCAGCCATCGCTCCGGAAGCAACGGTGTGAGTTGCTGTGGGGGTAGGGCGGCGATATACCAATCGGCCTGCAGCAGTGACCCATTCTTCAACAGGACGCCGGTGATGTGGTCTTGCTCATAGCGGAACTGTGCTGAATCGGTATTGCGTAAGATGGTCGCTCCGCCCGTCGTCAGTCCCTCGGTGATGGGTCGTATCAGGCAGGTCTGCAGCGAGTCCTGAACAACCGAGATGCGGCTATCGTGACGAGTGCTCAGGAACAAGGTCCGCAACGATGCGATGAAGGCATCGGCGGATAGAGCAGAGAGTTCATTGCCCGTCAGCCAGCGCGCGAGAGGATTCCAGACGACACGGCGCGTCTGCGCGCTTTGTCCGATTGACGCGAGCCATTCGTCGGCGGTGCGCTGCTCCAGGTCGGCTGGCAGGCGTTCATCGCCTTCCCACAGCCGTTCCAACCGGGAGACCAATCGCCATCGTTCCTTCCAGGGGAGGCCTGTAAATCTCAGCAGGCTGACCCAGGTATGAAGGGGGGCGGGGAACCAGGCTTGTGGATAACGGGCTATGACATTCTCATCGAGGCGAAATTCTAGGGAGATGTCTCGCTGTGTCGGCTGCTGGAGATCGGCATGGAGGGAGCGCAGTAAGGCCTGCGTTGCATGATGGCAGCCGAGGAGCGTGAGCGGTTCAGGGTTGTCGTACCCAGGTGTATCAGTGGGGGCGACTGGCACGAGTGGCTGAGGATCGACGACCGTGACTCGATAGCCCTGGTGGATGAGACGATAGGCGGCGGTGAGCCCGGCCGGGCCTCCACCGAGAATCACGACGGACTGAGCATGCGTGGGCGTCACGAGAATTTTGAGCGGAGCCAGACTCCTGCGGCAAGGGCCAGCCGATGATTCGTTGAGAGCCGGA
>VFKF01000076.1 GCA_009885705.1 Nitrospira sp.
GATGACGGTAGCCGGTCATGATCGAGTCCGGAGATCTGGTCTCGAAAGGGAATTCTTGTGCACCGTGGCCTTCTCCCAGGATGATCGTGATGTTACAGGGTGGAGGTGATAGGGCTCTATTCCTGAAACGAAGCCGCGACATCGAATATGCCAAGAAGAACGGTCGCCGGATTTCCACCGCCTTCTTTAACATGATGATTTGCCCGACCGATGTCAGCGAGAGTCGAGTCGGAATTGTGGTCGGGAAACGATTCGGGGGAGCTGTGAGCCGGAATCGGGTCAAACGCCTGTTTCGAGAGCTCACGCGCCATGTGCAAGGGCAATTGCTTCAAGGACAATCCCTTGTGGTCTTCCCAAAGCGGGATTCGATTGTGCAGCCATTTGCTGTCCTAAAAGAAGCTTGGCTGGTGACACTCCAACGCCAACGGCTGCTGCGGACCCATGAGAACTAGTGTGCGCCAGTGCTGCCTGACTCTGCTCGCTGGGTACCGCTATTGGGTCTCGCCGTTTCTGGGTCCTGCCTGCCGCTTCGATCCAACCTGCTCTGAATATGCGACGACGGCGATCGGTCGATACGGAGTGCTCCGTGGCCTCAAGCTTGCGATCTGCCGCCTGCTGAAATGCCACCCGTTTCATCCCGGAGGAATGGATCCTGTGAAGTAACAGGGTCTTGATCGTTCACATCGGATACTAATTGGTCATGGAAAAACGCGTCGTCATCTTTCTCGTCCTGTCATTAGCGATCATCTTGGGGTACGATCTGCTCCTTAAGCAGATGGGATGGCTCCCTGAGCCGCCTCCTATTCAGAACTCTTCCGCTCGGGGTTCCTCATCTTCTATCGAAACAGAATCAACTCCCGCGACGGGACAGGACAACACCTCGGTCGACGCGAAGGTTTCGCTCCAAGTAGATCACACGCCTGGCGCTGCTTTGTCAGATGCGGCGCTCGCGACATCTGAACAGACGGTCATGGTGGAAACGGACCTGGTCCGAGTTGGTCTATCAAATCGTGGTGGCGTCATTCGAAGCTGGGAACTGAAGCGGTACCATACTGCAGCGCCCGAAGAAAAGCTGGTACAACTCGTATATCAAGTGGGGAAGTTCAGAGGCCCTCTCTCCATTACTGTTGCGAACGCGGACATTGAAAAGACGATTCGAGAAGGCCTCTATTCTATCGAAACGGATTTCACCCTCCTTGATGCCTCACATCCCGTTGGGCATGTCACGATGCAGTTTCACGACCCTGTCGCTCATCTCGGCGTAGAAAAGAAGCTGACCTTTCATCACGACAGTTATGTGGTGGATGTCTCGGTTGCCCTGGAGGGGGTGACCGAGTCCTACGATGTGGGATTGGGAACGAACTTTGGCATCGTGGAATGGGGCGAAGGGTTCATCGGATTGATCGGATCGGCTTCGCTGGTTGACGACAAGGCTGAAAAAGAAACTCCGGATACGGAGCTTGAACGGAAAGGCGCCGTACAGTGGGTCGCATTACAGGATAAGTACTTCCTTTCCGTATTGATGCCCAAACAGGCGACATCTGCCTTGGCTAAGAAGGAAGGCGATAAGGTTGTCTCAGCCGGTGTCCGGATGCCGGCTCCAGGTGCAGGATCCTCGATCTCGCTTCAGCTCTATGCGGGCCCCAAGGAATACGACACCCTTCGGTCCTTAAACGTGGGCCTGGAAGATACGATCGATTTTGGATGGTTCATCTTCGGCAGTTGGACGGTTGTGAAGTCCGTCGCCAAGCCGATCTTCTATGTACTGCGATTCATCCATGACTACACCTACAACTATGGAGTCACCATCATCCTGCTGACGATGGCGATTAAACTGTTGTTTGTCCCATTACAGTACAAGAGCTACAAGTCGATGAAAATGATGCAGCTGATCCAGCCCAAGGTCGCTGCCGTGCAAGAGAAATACAAAGACGACCGAGACCGTCTGAACAAAGAATTGATCAAGCTCTATCGAGACCAGAAGGTAAATCCTGTTGGCGGCTGCCTACCGATGATTTTACAGATGCCGGTCTTCGTAGCGCTGTTTAACATCCTCTACATGACGATCGATTTACGCCAAGCCCCTTTCGTGCTCTGGATTACCGATTTGTCGGTACAGGATCCCTACTATGTGCTGCCGGTCATCATGGGCGTGACGATGGTCATTCAACAGAAGATTACGCCCACCACAATGGATCCGACACAGGCGAAGATCATGTTGGTGCTCCCGGTGTTTATGACTTTTCTCTTCGTGAACTTTCCTGCCGGACTTGTGTTGTACTGGCTGACAAACAACGTGCTGACCATCTCCCAACAAGTATTCACGGATCGGTTTTTATTTCGTAATAAGACACTCATTACGACAGGCCAGGAGCTGAACAGCGGGGCAAAGTCTTAATCTAACAACCTCCCCACAGGCCGCTGCACAGGAGCGCACAACCTGCCGGTAGTGGGAGCGGTCACCCAGTGAAAGAGTCGCCATGCAGGGAGGACTCGAGGATACCATCTGTGCCATCGCGACTCCCGCGGGAGAGGGCGGCATAGGGATCGTTCGTCTGAGTGGACCTCAAGCCCTCGTCATAGCGTCTCGAGTTGTTCGATTACGTTCCGGTCATCCCCTCTCATCGGTTTCCTCTCATACGCTTCATCTTGCCGATCTTGTGGGCCCTGCAGCTGTCGAACGGAAAGATCTCAGACTCGGACAGGTACGGACGACCGCAACAAACCTCCTTGACGAAGCGCTCGTAGTCTATATGAAGGCTCCGCGGTCCTTTACCGCAGAAGATGTCGTAGAAATCCAGTCTCATGGCGGTGCGTTGGTGCTCGGAATGGTCTGCACGGCCTGCGTAGAGTCTGGAGCAAGGATGGCAGAGCCGGGAGAGTTTACGAAACGAGCTTTTCTCAACGGACGATTAGACCTCTCGCAGGCAGAAGCGGTACTCGATACCATCAGGGCGACGTCGACGGCCGGTCTGAACATCGCTCAACGCCATCTGCGGGGCGATCTTGCTCGGGAAGTGGAACAGACTCGGGCCTCTCTCTTGACGGTACTAGCCCATGTTGAGGCAGGAATCGATTTTGTGGGCGAAGATATTTCATTTCTTCAACGTGAGGAACTCCTGCGCATTGTCAGCGAGGCCTGTGCCGTCGCCCAGAAGCTGGAATCGACGGCGCAGGAAGGGCGGATCTTGCGTGAAGGGGCCTATGTCGTTATCCTTGGGCGCCCGAATGTCGGCAAATCCAGTCTCTTAAATCGACTGTTAAAGGAAGAGCGGGCGATTGTCACCGCCATTCCTGGTACAACGAGGGACGTGATTGAGGAATCCATCGATCTTGATGGAGTGATGATTCGATTGGTCGATACGGCCGGCATGCGGGACACGGACGATGTCGTTGAGCGGGAAGGTATCAAACGTACAAGGATTGCACAGGATGAGGCGGATCTTTTGTTGCTCGTACTGGATGGAACGGTCCCCCTCACAAACGATGATCGAGCGCTATTAAATCTCGTCATAGATCGTAAACATATCGTGGTGCTGAACAAGTCCGACCTAAACGATACGCTGAAAATGGACTCAGCACTTGCAAACCATCTGTCATACCGTATATCGGCAAAAACTGGTTCGGGGATTGAGACGGTGAAGTCAGCCCTTCGTACTCAGCTCATATCCGGGGGCTTTGAGTCGGCGGAGACCCCCATGGTCACAAGCGTCCGGCATCGTGACGCATTACGCCGGGCCGTTGAATCCTTGGGCCAGGCTCTTGAGTCCGTACAATGTGGGATGCCCGGGGAACTGGTCTCGATCGATGTGCGTACCGCAGCTGACGCACTTGGAGAAATTACCGGCGCCATTACGACCGACGAGATTCTCGGTCAGATATTTTCACAATTCTGTATCGGCAAGTAGGAGCTGGATGAGCGTGGGACAAGCCGTTGACGTCATTGTAGTAGGAGGAGGCCATGCCGGCTGTGAAGCAGCCCTGGCTGCGGCGCGCATGGGTGCGCAAACCTTGCTGCTCACGATGGATCACGACCGCATTGCCCAAATGTCGTGCAACCCTGCGATCGGGGGAATTGCCAAAGGACACCTGGTCAAGGAAATCGATGCACTGGGCGGAGAGATGGCACGGAACACCGATCTAGCGGGCATTCAATTCCGCTTCATCAATACAAGTAAAGGCCCGGCAGTGCGAGCCCTCCGCGTTCAATGCGACAAGAAACTCTATCGAAACGCCATGCAACGAACGCTCCGCCTGCAGCCAGGCCTGACGATCGGTGAAGGAACAGTCGATCGCTTGCTGACGCATGCCGGTTCCATCACAGGTGTGGTGACGGGTCAGGGCGATCATATTCTGGCAAAAGCCGTCATTTTAACTTCAGGCACATTCCTTAAGGGTCTTATCCATATCGGGTTGAATCATTTTCCGGCAGGACGAGCCGGGGAAGCATCCGCCGAACACCTGTCTGATTGTATGCGCGACCTAGGGTTCGAACTGGGCCGGCTCAAAACTGGCACGCCTCCTCGCTTGGACGGGACGACGATCGACTTTTCCGTCATGGAGCCTCAGCCGGGGGATGATCCGCCGCCACCATTTTCGTATCGGACCGATCGGATAGACAATCGACAGCTACCCTGTCATTTGACCCACACCAATCGCGCCACGCATGAGTTAATTCAGCAGAATTTGGACAGGTCGCCGCTCTACAGTGGCATCATTGAATCGGTGGGACCTCGGTATTGTCCATCGATCGAAGATAAAGTCGTGCGTTTTGCAGATAAAGAACGGCACCAGATCTTTATCGAACCGGAAGGGTTGGATACCCCTGAGTTTTACCCCAACGGGATCTCCACGAGCCTGCCGGTTGATGTACAGGCTGCAATACTGAAGACAATTCCTGGGTTAGAGCATGCCACCATGCTCAAACCTGGCTATGCGATCGAGTACGACTACTTTCCTCCACGACAATTACACCCGACTCTAGAGACCAAAAGTCTAGCTGGCCTCTACCATGCGGGACAGATCAATGGGACATCCGGATACGAAGAAGCGGCCGCTCAGGGTCTGATGGCTGGAATCAACGCCGTCTTGAAGATTCGAGAGAAACTTCCACTTGTACTCGACAGGTCGCAGGCCTATATCGGTGTATTAATTGATGATCTCATTACAAAAGATTCCCGCGAGCCCTACCGTATGTTTACCTCACGGGCGGAATATCGTCTTTTGCTGCGCCATGGGAATGCCGATCTTCGGTTGACGGATATTGGGCGGCAGGTCGGATTGATCGGAGATGAAGTCTATGCACGCTTTCAAATAAAGCAGAAGGCCATCGAAGCTGAACTTATACGTCTCGAAGAGTTTCGCCCCAGACTCACAGAAGCTACTCGTGAGCGGCTGACAATTGCCAAAATTGAAGAAATATCTGGGCCCTGCACCGCAGCTCAACTATTACGACGTCAAGGAGCAGACTATAAAACCCTATTAGACGCACTTGAGATTGAATCTGTACAAGACATTGAAACATATGAAGAAATAGAGCTTCAAATCAAGTACTCCGGCTATATCAAGCGACAACTCCAGCAGATCGGACGATTCAAAAAGCTTGAATCAAAGCCCATTCCGATAACATTCAGCTACGATGGAACTCCCGGTTTTTCACGAGAGGTCCGAGAGAAACTCAACAAATTTCGACCTGCTTCCATTGGTCAAGCCTCACGAATTTCAGGTGTCACTCCAGCGGCGATTTCACTCCTCCTTGTGGCACTGGAAAAATACAGGGGCGAATCCAGCCAGAGCAACCTGCTACAAACCTCATCCTAGACGGCAAAACACAGAGCCACTACGATCCGCTTCGGAATGTCTTGACCTCAGCCATTGATTCACGTAATTGTTCCACGTGGAACATGAACAAGAAATGCTCGAATTCACGATTAATTCCGTACAGAAACTTGGGCTGACAATCGGGGAGAGTCATGCGAAACAGTTCATGATCTATCTCGCCCATCTCATGACATGGAATAAAGCGATCAATCTCACCGCAATTACCGATCGAAAAGAAATTATTATTAAACACTTCGTTGACTCGCTTGCCGCCCTAGTCGCAACAAGCTTTCCGCAAAACGCTGCTGTACTTGACGTGGGATCCGGAGGAGGGTTTCCTGGTATCCCTCTTAAAATTCTAAGACCCGACTTACGACTGGTCTTAATTGATCCAGTTCAGAAAAAATGCTCCTTTCTTAACTCAATGATTGGCCTGTTAACTCTTCACAATGTATCCACGTTTAATGGCACCATCGAACAATATGCTAAGCGTCCGCTCAATTATCTTGTCGATATGGTCGTCGTACGGGCTTTGAAGTTTCAAGACATTAAAGAGCATGTCCCTGCGTTACTAAACCAAAACGGGAAAGTAGTCTTATATCGAACGGATCCCATCACGCATCAAGAATTAGATGGCATGTTTCATATTGTGAGTGAAACTGCTCTAGACCTTCCGCAGAAATCCGGGAAAAGAGTCATCTCAGTAATAGAGATAGCGCATTGATAATATAAATATAATCAATGCCATATGAAATGTTCCACGTGGAACATGATCGATGGATATGAAATAATGATTGGCTCCCCCTGATATATGGCAAAAATTGTAGCGATCGCAAATCAAAAGGGCGGTGTAGGGAAAACCACGACGGCCGTGAACCTTGCCGCTGGCGTCGCACTTCTCGGTAAGCGAGTCTTACTTGTGGATATGGACCCACAAGGAAACGCCACGAGCGGGCTAGGGGTTGACCCACGCTCCCTGCAGATAACCGTCTACAACTGCCTGACTACTTATGTGAAGTTTCATGATGCAGTGCATGTCACAGAAGTGAACGGTCTGTCACTTTTGCCAGCAAATGCTGACCTGTCAGGAGCAGAAGTCGAACTGGTCAACGTTGAAGAGCGTGAGAAAATTCTTCGAAGTTACCTGCGAGATGTTGAACCGTTATTCGACGTCATCTTTCTCGATTGTCCACCAACATTGGGGATACTGACCGTGAATGCATTGGTCGCGGCGCGGAGCGTTCTAGTCCCTGTTCAATGTGAGTACTATGCCATGGAGGGATTAAGCCGGTTGGTGGGCAACATTGAGCGCGTTCGTCAGTCATTCAACCCTGACCTGAAGCTGGAGGGGATCGTCTTGACAATGTTTGATGCGAGGAATACGTTGGCTCGCCAAGTCGTTGAGCAAGTTCGTGAGCATTTCAAAGATGCTGTCTATAGCACCGTGATCCCTCGAAATGTGACACTCGCCGAGGCTCCGAGTTACGGACGTCCGGCCATGTTATATAACGTTGCATCGGCAGGAGCCCAAGCCTATCTGTCTTTAGCCAAGGAGTTTGTGAGTCATGGAGAAAAAAGCGCTGGGTAGGGGGCTCGATGCACTATTGCCTTCAGTCAAGGCTACACCGATGCCTGAGTCGGCAGAGGTTCAACGATTACGTGTCGATGCCATTGTGCCGAATCGATATCAGCCGAGACAAACGTTTGCACCTCAAGAGTTGGCAGAACTCACGGACTCCTTGAAACAAAATGGTCTGCTCCAACCAATTTTGGTGCGCCGCAAGGGCGATGGAATCTACGAGCTCATCTCTGGTGAACGGCGGTGGCGCGCAACGAAAGACGCGGGGCTAGAAACAATTCAAGCCGTCATTCGTAACTGCGGAGACGAAGAATCCATTGTCCTTGCTCTCGTAGAAAATCTTCAGCGAGCGGACCTCAATCCTATGGAAATGGCAAGAGCCTATCATCGGATGATGAACGAATTTGGACTGACTCAGGACATAATTGCCCAACAAGTCGGCTTCGAAAGATCCTCGATCGCGAATGTCGCACGTCTTATCAATCTTCCTTTGGAGATTCAGCAGCTGATTGAAACCAATCAACTCTCAATGGGTCATGCCAAAGTGATTCTTGGTCTTCCTGGCCAGAGCGAACAGCTTCGGATCGCCCAACTCGTAGTATCGGGAACCCTTTCAGTGAGAGAGACTGAAAAACTCGTAGGATCATCACCGGTTGCGAAAAAACGAGTGGCAAAAGACTTACGCCGAACACCATGGTCTGATGTTGAAGAACGTTTACAAAAACGATTTGGGACAAAAGTCACGATTCAAAAAGGAAGACGTGGCGGAAAAATCCTCATTCACTACTTCTCCCCCCCTGAGCTCGACGGGATTCTTGAAACACTTCTGAATTAGCTCACCCGCTTTTCTCACTCGTAAACTCGCGAGAGCATGAGGCATATTAATTGCTCATGCTTAATGCGTGACTGTGCCCTTCCATCATAACTACTTACCATACCGCGTCATCAGTCACGACAAAGTACTGTGACGAACTCGAGGAGGCGTACTCATGTGGGGTCAGGAGAAACAGCCGGAGACAAACGCGGCCGAACCAGAGCGTGAAGCGACCAGCGATATAACCAACGGCCTTGCAGCAGAAAATTCTGAGGGCATTATCGCCTTCGTCGGGAAAGGTGTCGAGTTCAAGGGCATCATCTCTTATAGCGGAACAGTGCGAATAGACGGATATCTCGATGGGGAAATTCATACTGAGGGCATACTCTTGGTCGGTGAGGATGCCGTCATTCAGGCAAAAATCACGGCTGGAACTGTCGTGTGCAAAGGGAAAATCACCGGGGATATTGTGGCGAAAGAACGCGTGAAGCTTCGCGCCCCAGCGGTGGTGAGTGGCAGCGTAAAGACGCCTGTCCTATCAATGGAAGACGGCGTGTTATTCAATGGTGATCTCGAGATGGCTCACACCGTGCGTGAGCTTCCTCGGGAAACCCCCATGCGGCCAGTTGGAGTCATCGCGCAGCCAGACATCAAACGCGTCAACGGCTAGATTGTCAATTAACACGTAGGTGTATTTTCAGCATATGTACGCGACGAAATGTGCGTGCACGGAAAGAGTCGGAGGAGGCCAGGATGTGGGCGATGAAAGAGCGGAATCAGCAGTCGGAATCGGACAGCGAGAACTTCACACTCCTAGGCAAAGGAGTGGATTTTAAGGGGATCGTCAGCTTTGATGGTACCGTCAGGGTAGATGGGCGCGTCGAAGGAGAAATCCATACAACCGGGACGTTAATCGTCGGAGAACATGCCGTGATCAAGGGCATTATATCGGTCGGCGTGCTCATGAATAGTGGCAAAATCAATGGCGTCATCACGGCCACCGAAAAGATCGAAATTCTCAAGCCGGGCATACTCATCGGGGATATCCGAACCCCCGTCATTGCGATTCAAGAAGGCTCCCATTTCCATGGCATGTGCGATATGGGCGCTCATCATTGGAATGAAGAACGCGCCATTTCAGTCAGAACGCCTCCCGGTCCTGCCACAGCCAATGCTCATTAATGACAGCTCCCTCCCTCTAGCCCTTTGGCCCTCTACTTCAGTACAATAGCCGCATTATGACTCGCCCTACAGTTCTTCTCGGCATGAGCGGTGGAGTGGATAGCTCCGTGGCGGCAGCGCTTCTGGTTCGCCAGGGCTTCGACGTCCATGGCGTCACACTGCAGGTCTGGGAACATGAAGACGACACCGTCGCGGCTTCCAAGAAATGGGAAGAGCGTGGATGTTGTAAGGTCGGCATTGCCCGGTACGTCGCGCAGACATTGAAAATCCCACATGAAGTGGTCGACACCAAGCAAGCCTTTCGCACTGGGGTGATCGACGACTTTCTGGCCGGCTATCTCGACGGCACAACCCCCAATCCCTGTGTCCGTTGCAACGAGCGAGTCAAACTGCGTGGACTCATCGAGCTTGCCGACGCACGCGGGATCAACTATGTCGCCACCGGCCACTATGTCCGCATTGGCGAGTCCGAAGGACTGCCGACACTTCAACGAGCGGCCGACCTTAAAAAAGATCAAAGCTATTTTCTCTATCGACTGCGCCAATCGTGGCTCTCACGCCTTCTTTTCCCCGTAGGAGCCATGCAAAAATCCGAAGTCTGGCAGGAGGCAGAAGCCCTGGGTCTACCGGCGGATGAATTGAAAGAAAGTCAGGAAATCTGCTTTGTCAGTCACGGCGATTATCGAACCTTCATTGAGAAGGAAGCTCCGACAGCCAAAAAGTCAGGATCATTCGTCGATGAGGCAGGTCAGTATTTAGGTGATCACGAAGGGATCGCGTTCTATACGCCTGGCCAACGACGAGGCCTCGGGGTAGCGACCGGCCGCAGGCTGTATGTGCAGCAAGTACAGCCTGCCACAAATACCGTCGTCCTTGGGACGGAAGAGTCTTTGCGTCGTAGCCACTGTGATATCAGGGATTTGAACCTCTTCGATCCGTCATTACTCACAGGCACCACAGAAGTGGAGGTGAAAGTGCGGTATGCCACTCCTGCCGCAATCGCGACCGTCCATTCTCTATCGGAGGGCACCCTTCGAATAGATTTCCGTGAGCCTCAGCGGGCGTTGAGTCCAGGGCAATCTGCCGTATTCTACCGAAACGATCGAGTCCTCGGCGGCGGAATCATCCAATCGGTCTAGCCGCCTCACGACCATAGCCTCGTATTGACAGCCCTCGTCCGCCAATGCTAACTTGGCGCGCCTCTTTTCGTGCAGACGCACGAAGGCTTTCCTTTTGTCAAAAAGAAGAACGAACGGATCAGCATAGTGATCAAGACAGCAGTTGCCCGACGTTATGCACAGGCACTCTTCGAGCTCCTCGACGCATCCACCATTGAGTCCACCCGCGCAGCCTTAACGGGGTTAGGTGAGGCGATGAAAGAATCCGTCTCACTGCGCCATGTCGTGGCCTCGCCGACGTTTGGCGCCGAAGAAAAAATCGCCGTCCTCGCAGAGCTTGGCTTACGTCTCGGATGCCCTCCCGTCGGAAAAACATTTCTCGCACAGCTCGTGAAAAAGAATCGTGTCGGCTTTCTTCCGGAAATCGCCGAGGCCTTTGCGAAACTTGCCGATGCGTCAAAAGGCACCCAACAAATTACCGTGTCCTCGGCGGCGGCGTTGCCCCCAGCCGAACAAGATCGAATCAGCACTCGCCTGCGCGAGATGCTCAAACGTCAGGTTGACGTGACCTTTCACACGGATGCCCGCCATCTCGCCGGCGTTCAGATTCAACTCGGCAGCACGGTGGTCGATAGCACCGTCCGTGGGCGGTTACAGGCGATGCAGAGTTTGTTGACTAAGGAGTAGCCATGCAGATCAAGGCAGAAGAAATCAGTTCGATCATCAAAGAAAAAATCAAGGGCTTCGACAAACAGGTCGACGTCAAAGAAACCGGCTCAGTCATCCAGGTCGGAGACGGCATCGCCAAGGTCTACGGTCTCGACGGAGCGATGGCCGGAGAAATGCTCGAATTCCCCGGCGGACTCTACGGCATTGCGCTCAACCTTGAAGAGGATAACGTCGGCGCCGTGTTGATGGGCGATGATGTCGGTGTGAAGGAAGGCGATCCGGTTAAGCGGACTGGACGAATTGCGGAGGTGCCGGTCGGTGAAGCCTTGATCGGTCGTGTGGTCAACGCGATCGGCCAGCCCATCGACGGAAAAGGTCCGATCAACTCGACGCTGTCGTCACGCATCGAAGTGGTGGCCCCCGGCGTGAATACACGCCAGTCGGTGCGCGAGCCCTTGCAGACCGGTATCAAGGCCATCGACGCCATGATCCCCATCGGTCGTGGGCAGCGTGAATTGATCATCGGCGATCGGCAAACCGGCAAAACCGCCATTGCCGTCGATACGATCATCAATCAAAAGGGTCTCAACGTATTCTGTATCTATGTCGCCATCGGGCAGAAGCGCTCCACCGTGGCACGCGTCGTCAAGACGCTCGAAGAAAACCACGCCATGGAATACACCATCGTCGTGGCAGCTACCGCGAGCGACGCCGCACCGATGCAGTACCTGGCTCCGTTCTCGGGAGCAGCCATCGGCGAATATTTCCGAGATAACGGCAAACATGCATTGATCGTCTACGACGACCTCTCGAAGCATGCTGTCGCCTATCGTCAGTTGTCCCTGTTGCTCCGTCGGCCGCCGGGACGCGAAGCCTATCCGGGCGACGTGTTCTATCTCCACTCCAGACTCTTGGAGCGTGCAGCCAAACTCAGCGATAAACTCGGAGGGGGAAGCCTCACGGCCTTGCCCATTATTGAGACACAAGCCGGTGACGTATCCGCCTACATTCCAACCAACGTCATCTCGATCACCGATGGCCAGATCTATCTCGGAAGCGATCTGTTCTATTCCGGTATTCGTCCGGCCATTAACGTCGGTCTCTCCGTCTCCCGCGTCGGAGGTTCGGCCCAGATCAAGACCATGAAACAGGTGGCCGGTACCCTTCGACTCGACTTGGCCCAGTACCGCGAAATGGCCGCCTTCTCTCAGTTCGGTAGCGAACTCGATAAAGCGACCCAGATGCAGCTCGCGCGCGGTGTGCGCATGGTCGAATTGCTGAAGCAGGGTCAATACAAGCCCATGCCAGTCGCCGACCAGGTACTCTCCATCTATGCCGGCGTCAACGGTTATTTGGACGATGTCGCGGTCGACAAGGTTCAGCAGTTCGAAGCTGACCTCCTGCACTATGTGCAGCAGAATCATGCGGAGCTAAAAAAAGAAATCGCGAGCATCGGGAAAATCGACGACAAAGTCGGTGCCAGACTGAAAGAGATTATCTCGACTTTTAAACAGAAGATGGGATACGGCACTAAGTAGGTGCTGGCTGATAGAGAAGAGATCTAGACCATGCCGAGTTTACAAAGTCTACGCCGTAAGATTGCGGCGTTTAAGAATACGCAGAAGATCACCAAGGCCATGAAGATGGTGGCCGCGGCGAAACTGAAACGTTCGCAGGATCGCATCCTGGCTGCGCGGCCCTATGCTCTAAAAATGAGAGCCGTGGTCAGCAACTTGAGCCAGCGCGTGAATCGATCCTCCCATCCCTTGCTGCAAAAGCGTGAAGGTAAGAAGGTCGAAGTACTCGTCATCACAAGTGACCGCGGATTATGCGGCGGCTTCAACGGCAATATTGCGCGAAAGACGTCCGAGTTCGTACGGGAATGTGAAGCCCGTGGGCTGCAAGTGAATTTGAGCATCGTCGGACGCAAGGGCCGCGACTATTTCCGGCGTCGTACCTGGCCCATCCGGCAGGAATGGACCGGCATCTTCGATAAGCTCACCTTCGAGCATGCCATCGACGTCGGCGGCGACCTCACCGACCACTTTGTCAAAGGCACGTTCGACGAACTCTACATCGTCTATAACGAATTTAAATCGGCCATTCAGCAGCGCGTCATCGTGGAAAAGTTATTCCCGGTCGATACCGCAGCCGAATTTGGGACCGCACAAGCAGAAGGTACGACCGGCGGCAGCTATTTCTACGAGCCGGATGAAGCCGAGCTCTTGAACGTCTTCATTCCCAAACATTTCCAGATACAAACGTTTCGTATCCTCTTGGAATCTGCCGCAGCGGAGCATGGCGCCCGTATGGCAGCGATGGACGGTGCGACTCGGAACGCAGGCCAGTTGATCAAGAAAGTGACCTTGCATTACAACAAGACCCGTCAGACCGCCATTACCAAAGAATTGATGGACATCGTCGGCGGTGCCGAAGCGCTGAAATAGTCCGCCACGTTGAAGAAGGAGTGAGCCGTGAGCATTGGAAAAGTCATTCAGGTCATTGGACCAGTCGTGGACGTGGAGTTTCCTCCAGGACAACTGCCGAACATTTACAACGCGCTGAAAGTGATTCAGGAAGAGAATAAGGCCGCTGGCACGCCAGCCGTCCGTATCACGCTGGAAGTCGCGCTGCATCTCGGTGAAAACCGCGTGCGCGGAATCGCGATGTCCACGACCGACGGTCTCACGCGCGGGATGGACGTCCATGACACCGGCGCACCGATCTCTGTACCAGTCGGCCGCGAAACATTGGGACGATTGATCAACGTGTTGGGCGAACCCGTCGACGAAATGGGTCCGATCAAGACGACCAAGACCTATCCGATCCACCGGCCTGCGCCGCGTCTCGAAGATCAAGACACCAAGACCGAAGTCCTGGAAACCGGCATCAAAGTCATCGATCTGCTGGAGCCCTACAGCAAGGGAGGCAAGGTCGGTCTCTTCGGCGGGGCCGGAGTCGGCAAGACCGTCATCATCATGGAGCTCATCAACAACATCGCCTTGCACCACGGTGGTTTCTCGGTGTTCGCCGGCGTCGGTGAGCGGACTCGTGAAGGCAACGACCTCTGGCACGAAATGCAGGAATCGAAAGTCATCGATCCCACGGACTTTACCAAGTCAAAAGTCTCGTTGGTCTATGGACAGATGAACGAGCCACCGGGAGCCCGCTTGCGCGTCGCTCTGACAGGACTCTCCGTCGCAGAATATTTCCGCGATGAAGAGAACCAGGACGTGTTGCTCTTCGTGGACAATATCTTCCGGTTTACCCAAGCCGGTTCGGAAGTGTCTGCCTTGCTCGGACGTATGCCATCCGCCGTCGGTTATCAGCCAACCCTCTCGACTGAGATGGGACAACTACAAGAACGCATCACCTCGACCAAGCGTGGTTCGATTACATCCGTGCAAGCCATCTACGTGCCGGCAGACGATCTGACCGACCCGGCGCCTGCCACGGCTTTCGCCCACTTGGACGCCACCACCGTGTTGTCACGGCAATTGGCTGAGTTGGGTATCTACCCAGCCGTCGATCCGCTCGACTCCACCTCGCGTATTCTCGATCCTCAAGTCATCGGCGAGGATCACTATAAAGTCGCACGAGGAGTCCAGTCCGTCTTACAGCGGTACAAAGACCTTCAAGACATTATTGCCATTCTCGGTATGGACGAATTATCGGAAGACGATAAAATGGCGGTGGCCAGAGCGCGGAAGATTCAGCGCTTCTTGTCCCAGCCATTCCACGTCGCTGAAGCCTTTACCGGTTCACCAGGCAAGTATGTGAAGCTCAAAGACACCGTGCGAAGCTTCAAGGAAATTCTCGCCGGCAAATACGATCACCTCCCGGAACAGGCCTTCTACATGGTCGGCCCGATCGAGGAAGTGATCGCGAAGGCAGAGAAAATGGGAGTGAAGGTTTAGCGATCGAAGCGAGCCCCTTCCTTGCTCGCGCAACGCGCGGTCTCGGAAGTCCCTCGTTGGACGCGCGCAGTGGAAAAGGCCTCGCGCCTCCGCTATCGTAAGAGAGTAGGAAAAGAATGGCTGGAAAGATTCTATTAGAAGTGGTGACGCCGGAGAAGCTGCTCTTGAGCCAGCAGGTGGATGAGGTCATCGCACCGGGTTCAGAGGGCGAATTCGGCGTATTGCCAGGACATTGTCATTTTCTTTCGACCTTACGAATCGGCGAGCTACGCTATCGAGTCGGAGACCAAACCACACATATGGCAATTCTTTGGGGTTACGCAGAAGTCACGCCGACCAAAGTCACCATCATGGCCGAAATCGCCGAGAAGGCAGAAGACATTGACATAGAGCGGGCTCAGGCGGCGTTCGTAAAGGCCGAACAGCGGCTCAAGGCCGGCGGGCTACCCTCAGAAGTAAAAGAAGCAGAAATCAGTCTCGAAAAAGCCAGACTTCGCAAAAAGATCGCCGACCGTGCCCGTAAGGTTCACGCATAAGTCTCCGCTCCACATCGTTCAGACTCGCTCCTTCCCCACGCCTCTTGGAGCAACCAGTCAGTACGCCTCCAGATTGCAATTTCGCCTCGCGCTACAGTAGCGTGGCCTGAACCTACTGGTGAGGTCGATTCGTCCAATGGTGACAGAATTTGTCGTAACGGCCGGTGAGCAACCCAAACGATTGGATGTCTTCCTGGTCAATCGTGAGCCGAATTTATCGCGATCGGCCCTGCAACGATTAATCGGCCAAGGGCGGGTGCGGATCAACGGCCAGGTCGTCAAACCAAGCCAGAAAATCAAGCCGGGCGACAACATCGCGTTCGACATTCCAAAAGCAGAGCCCCTGGAACTCAAAGGTGAGGCGATCCCTCTGGAGATCCTCTACGAGGACGATGTGTTGTTGCTCCTGAATAAGCCATCCGGCCTCGTCGTCCATCCTGCGCCTGGACATTGGGCTGGCACATTGGTGAATGCCCTCCTCCACCACTTTCAAACCTCCGGCGGCACAGTCTCAACGATCGGCGGGAAAGAGCGGCCCGGTTTGGTCCATCGATTGGACAAAGATACGTCCGGGGTCATGGTCATCGCCAAGACAGACCAGGCCCACCGCGCCCTTTCTGCTCAATTCAAACTACATACGATCACGCGGGTGTACGAAGCCCTGATCACAGGCGTACCGAAAAAAGGGCATGGGTTAATCGAATTGGCCATCGGTCGAGATAAGAAGGAGCGGAAAAAGTTCTCCGCCCACACGGCGAGACCCAAGGAGTCCGTGACGGAATACAAGGTCGATCACCGATTCGGCAAACTGGCCGCTCATGTGCTCTTGTACCCGCGCACAGGCAGGACACACCAGCTCCGTGTCCATCTCACCTCCTTGGGCCATCCGATTCTTGGAGATCAGACCTATGGGGGAAAGAAGGTCTGTGAGGTCGAAGGCGTTGAGATCCCCCGAGTGATGTTACATGCAAGGACCCTGGGATTCCGTCATCCCTCTACGGGAGAATTCCACGAATACACCAAGCCTTTTCCCACCGATATGGAGCAGGTGGTGCAGGCACTCGATGCGCTCACGCCTCCTCCTAGTGCCAAGAAATCTTGACAGGCCTCTTAACTTGGCGTAAGCAATGCCCCCGCGAAGGATGATGTCATGCAAACAGCCGATGTGCTCGACGCGATAGGTGGATTGGTGGCTCAGTTGAAAGTGTACGCCGCCAAGTTGCCGCCGATTGTCCATTTGTCGGCCGTGCCGACCGGTGTGAAACCGAAGTTTGAGGCAGTTGAGGAATATGAAGAGATCGTCTCTCGCTTCCGCAATCAGAGCTCTGGAACTGCCTATAAAGGATTAAACGATTTATTCGTAGAATCGCTGGAGGCCTTCGAAGTCGGTCGCTTACTCGGCTCCGTCCAACCACTCTTGACGGTGCTCGACCACCTCGAGCGGATGCAGCGAGATAAAGAAATCGAGACTGGGCGGATCGATGAAAAACGAACCGGCGAATATCGCTCGGTGCTGAACAAGATTCTTCCGGGCAACAAGCCTGAGTTAGACGGTGCAGGACGGGGACTGTGATTGAGCGGGGAGGCTTTCAGCCGTCAGCTTCTGAAGCGGAAGGGCCGCCAAAGAGAACATCTGAAGGCTGAGAGCTGATCGCTATATGCTGACAGCTATTAAATCAGTGGCCCATTTTGGGGCCAGCCGCATTGGCTCCCTGCGAAACAAGGGAGAAGCGAACGCTCGATCCGCAGTGTGGACATTTGGCTCGAACAGTCGCCTCATCGAGGAGTTCATATTGATCTTCTGTAAGCCACATCAGTTGAGCGCACTTGGGGCAGCTACGGACTTGCGTTGTCATGATGTTCCTCGTACACTCCGCGTGATTTTTAAAGCTCTCTCTGGGAGATAATCTAGTACAAGATGCCCCCAACCCTCAAGCCCGCCATCACCTTCGCCGAGAAGAAAGACCTCGACCCCACCAAGCTCGTCCGCCTCTACCAGC
This sequence comes from Nitrospira sp., assembly GCA_009885705.1. Classification (GTDB taxonomy): domain Bacteria; phylum Nitrospirota; class Nitrospiria; order Nitrospirales; family Nitrospiraceae; genus Palsa-1315. Next base: position 17,636 of record VFKF01000076.1, read on the forward strand.
AAGCGCCCTGGGCGAAGGGACGGACTCTTGATGACATCCGTGAGATGTTGCGCCATACCGATGTGGCCGTGACAGCCTGGGAAGGTGAGGTACTAATCGGATTCGGGAGGGTTTTAACAGATTATGTCTACCGGGCGACTATTTGGGACGTAATCGTCGATAAGGCCTATCAAGGTCAGAGCATCGGCACCGAAGTCGTCAAGCGCATCTTGAACCATCCCCGCCTGAAGAAAGTGGAGCTCTTCTGGCTCTGCACCCGTATGCCAGGCTTTTACGAAAAGCTTGGGTTTAGCTCAAAAGAACAGACCGGTATGGTCTGGAACCGGTCAAAACAAGACAAAGCTGACTAACGCATCTCTTGCCAATCAAGGTCTTCTGTCTCTCTCCTTCGACAGCGTTGACGTGGAATCCCCTGAGTCTGGAGATCCCACGTCTCGTCATCTGTCAGAAATACGCGCTCGCTAAAAGAACAGTTTCGCACCGAAGAGAAAGCCGAACGAAGAGGCGTTCCAGTCGTTGTTACGATTTCCGTTCACCGTCGCATGTCCGTCGTTCCGCTTGTAAGCCATTTCCGTGTTCAACGCAAACTGTTTGGTCAACATGTAGTCGGCACCCCAGCCGAGACGCCAGGCGAAGGTATTACTCGGGGAAATACGCGTCGAACTGTTTTCACCAAAACTATTCACATTCACCCCGAAACTCATGTTGGCATAGGGGCTGATCGGCCCAAACCGCACCGGTCGAACTTCGACGGTCGGGAGTATCGACACAGTGTCTTGATGGCCCAAGTCCCTAAAAGGGCGCTCTTGATCCACACCATGGCGTTCCCACTCTAGCATCATCCCGACCAACAGCCATTTATTGAGACTATATAACCCCTGGAAGTTCACCAAGGAGCCCACGTCTGTTGAGCTATTAGCAGTTAACGATTGAGTCAGAGGCGCAAAGCCTGCCCGCATACCGAGCACGAATTTTCCTGGTTCTATGCCGCCCTGTTCCATCTTCCACTCTTCCGCCATCGCTTGGCTGCCAAAGACGAACAGGCTTGTCAGCAGGACCCCCAGCAAACCCACACGAGCCAAATTGAGACCCATATTGATAAACCCTCCGTGGTGTAATGATGTAAATAGGCAACGCGATATATTCACGCGAAATGATGGTGCAAGATTGGCACCTCAATTCTCCTTGAGAGTCGAATGTTGCCTGAAAAGACCAATGTAGTCTGATCAATATTGATCGGTTTCGCAGAAGTACGATGGCAACCGCGACATTCTTGTTTGAGATCACGTTAATCCCTGCAACGGTATTCGATCTTACGATTGCGGAGAAATGACTCGCGAATGACACAGTCACTGTACGCTTGGCCCTACAGTGAAATGCCATTGAGATGACTAATGTGCGTGGGCCTGGACTGCCCGCTTCATCCTCTTCGGAGAAAAAAGCACCGAGATGAAAAACACAGTGGTGGCGAGGAGCACAATCGCAGGGCCTGACGGCACATCCCAGGTGGCGGAGATCACCACCCCAGCGACGGCAGTGGTGACACCGATGACGATGGAATAGAGGGTGAGTGTCCTGAGGCTGGATGTCAGTTGGTAGGCCGTTGAGGCAGGAATCAGGATCATCGCAAAGACCAGAATGGCACCGACCGTTTTCAGCGAGACGACAACGGTCAGGGCGACCAGGGTGAGCAGAAGAAAAAATATCCGCCGCGCTGGAACCCCGGAGGCTTCGGCCATTTCTTGATCGAAGGCAATAAAATAGAGCTCCTTCGAGAACAGCACGATGAGGCCAAGCACAAGAACACTCAGCCAGCCGATGACGCGCAGCTCTTCCGAGGTGACCGAGAGCACACTCCCGAAGAGATAACCATAGACTTCCGCATTGTAGGTTTTCATCAAACCAATGAAGAGAATGGCTAAGGCCATCGTTGTGGTATAGAGAATGCCGATCGAGACGTCCAGTTTCATCCGGCCTTTCTCTTCGACCCAGCCCGTGATCCAGACCGTTGCCAGTCCAAAAAGAATTGCCAGCACCAGCGGCGGCCAGCCCATGAGATACCCCAGCGCCACACCGGCAAACGCCGCATGCGCCGTCCCTGCCCCAACAAACGCGAGCCCTCGTAAGACGACGAACACGCCGACAACCGAGCAGAGTCCTCCCACCATCGCGGCCGCAAGGAGGGAACGTTGCATAAAATCGTACGTGAAAAGCTCAATCATGGTGCCGCCTGGTCAATGATGATGGTGATAGTCCTCGACGATGATGAGATCTTTGTCTGTAATCACCAGATCTTTTCCGTAAACCTGGCTAAGGATCTCCGGCTTCAACACATCGGCAGGAGGCCCCGCGGCATACAGGCGAGTTTTTAGAAGTACGAGCCGGTCTACTCGCGAGCGGATCATATTGATGTCATGCGTAATCAGCACAATCGTCAGCCTCAGCTCATCGTGAAGATGTTCGATGAGTTCAATCACATTATGCTGAGCGGTCATATCCAGCCCGGTCGTCGGTTCGTCGAGCAGAAGGACTTTGGGCTGCTGGGCTAACGCCCGCGCGATAAAGACCCGCTGCTGCTGACCGCCAGACAGGTGGCCGAGAGCCGTGTCTTTATGCTTGTCCATCTCGACATGGGAGAGCGCCTCCATGGCGATCGCTCGATCTTTCGCCCCTGGGCGCGTGAAGAGGCCCAAGGCTCCATATCGACCCATCATGACCGTTTCAAGGACCGTCACCGGGAAGTTGCGATCGACGACGCCTTTTTGCGGAAGGTAACCGATCTTGGCCCTGTGATGGCAACGTAAAGCATCGCAGGCACAGTCGAAGATATGGAGATGCCCCTCAACGGGAGCCATGAGGCCTAAAATGGCGCGGCAGAGTGTGGTTTTCCCGGAGCCGTTCGGACCGATGACGCCGACGAACTCGCCTGCATTGATGGAAAGCGAGATATCCTTAAGCGCAATAACGCCGGGAAATCCAAACGAGGCATGGTCAAACCGAATGATAGGCTCGAGGGAGTCTGACACGGAACCAGGCGCTCCTTCCGGCGCAAAAAAATGGCCCGTAGAGCCGTTACGGAGACTCTAGCGCGTTGGCTAATTGGAGCACATTATAGCGAAGCATGTCGAGGTAGGTCTCGGTCCCTGGCAGGCCTCCCGGTAGCGTGGTCAATACGATGACTTTGGCCTTGGTTTCTTTTGCCAATAGATCTGGAAGCTTTTGACTAAGCTGAATCTCCGACACGATGACTTTGATCCGGTCCTTCTTGATCTTGCCGATCAGAGTCTGAAGCTGAAGGGCTGAGGGTTCTGAGCCGGATTGCATTTGAATCGTGGCGGCAACATCGAAGCCAAACCGCCTTGCGAAGTACGGCCAAGCCGGATGATGCGCAACAAATCGACGATCGGCTAGGCCTGCGATCCGTTCACTCAACTTCACCCGTAATTGGTCCAGTTGCCGAAGATACGAGGCCTGATTGGATCGAAACTCCGTCGCATGCGCGGGATCTGCCTGAATAAGCGCTTCCGTAATATGACGCATCATGGTCATCGCATTCTCAGGATCCATCCAGACATGAGGATTTCCCTGTTCGTCTTCTCTGCCAGCATGACTCCCTCCTTCGTGGCTTGATTCGTCGCGGAGCAATGCGATGCCTTTGGACGTGGTAACGACGCGGAGCGAGGAGCTGCCGGCATTCTTGACCAATGAGGAAACCCAGACTTCGAGGCCTAACCCCACCTCGAACAGCACCCGAGCCTTCCGAACGGCGACAAGATCGCTCGGTTTAGGGGAGTAGGTATGTTCGTTCTCGTAGCCGCTCAGAAGGGATGTCACCCGGACATAGGGGCCACCGACTTGTTCGGCCAGGTCCTTCAAAACAGGAATGGTCACCACGATATTGAGAGGTTCCGGCGTTGGAACAGCAAGGACAAGAGGTGCCGTGAGAAGACCCTGATTGATGAGAATGGCCAAAAGTAGGAGCAGACGCCGCAAATTCAACATGATGGGCGCGGACGGTAACATTGGGACCCCTGGTTGTCAACGAAATGTCTGGAGAGCTGCCCCACCCTGCCGGAGTATATGGGGCAAGAATAAGATGTGCTACCCCTTAGCATATTTGACAGGAGGCAATCTAAGAAACGCCTACTCTTCTCCTGGTGTTCCCTCCCTCTCAGGCCATATTGATAATTGACTTTTTTCGCCCCCCCCAGTATGCTCACTCCCTTTCCAACAGAAGGAGTTAGGGGCATGAAAGTTATTCTACAAGAAACGATGGAAGGGGTCGGCCACCTCGGCGATCTCCTCGATGTCAAAGACGGATACGCACGGAACTTTCTACTTCCGCGCAAAAAAGCAGTCCTAGCCGACAGCCGCAGCATCAAAGCGTTTGAGCATATCAAGCGCGTGGCGGCCGAGCGGGCAAAGAAAGAAAAAGTCGAGATCGAAACCCATGCCAAGAGCATCTCAGCCGTGTCCCTTACGGTGGAGACGAAGGTCGGCAAGGACGACAAAATGTTCGGATCGGTCACGGTCAAGGACATTGCAGAAGGATTGGCGGAAAAGGGATTCGTGGTGGATCGGCGCAAGCTCCAGCTGGAGCAGCCGATTAAAGAACTCGGCACCTTCACCGTACCGATCAAGCTCCCGCGAGACGTGACCGCAACGGTAGTCATCCACGTTGTGAAGAAACAGGAAGCCGAAGCGGCCCCTGCCGAGGCCTAAGAGGGAATAGGTAGTCATGAACGATGCGGTTGGTTCCTTAGATGCACTCAAAGCCACAGACCCGGATGTCTATGCCGCGATTGCCGCAGAGGAAGAGCGTCAGCGCAACAAGCTGCTCCTGATCGCCTCGGAGAACTTCGCCAGCCCCGCGGTCCTCGCCGCACAGGGCTCCCTCATGACGAATAAGTACGCCGAAGGGTACCCGGGTAAACGGTACTACGGCGGCTGTCAACATGTGGACACCGTCGAATCTCTTGCGATCGATCGCTGTAAGCAGATTTTCGGCGCCGAGCATGTAAACGTGCAACCCCACTCAGGGTCTCAGGCCAATATGGCGGCTTACCTGTCTGTGCTGAAGGCCGGTGACACCATCCTGGGGATGGACCTCGCGCAAGGCGGTCACCTCACTCACGGCAGCAAAGTTAATTTTTCAGGAATCCTGTTTCGCGCATTTTCCTACGGCGTGGACCGCGAGACCGAGACCATCAACTATGATGCGGTGCAAAAGCAGGCGGAAGAATGCCGGCCCCGTATGCTCGTTGTCGGCGCCAGCGCCTATGCGCGGACTCTGGACTTCCCGCGATTCCAACAGATCGCCAAATCAGTCGGCGCTTACTTGATGGTCGACATCGCCCACATCGCCGGCCTGATCGCTGCGGGACTCCACCCGAATCCTATTCCCTATGCCGACTTTGTCACGACGACGACCCACAAAACCCTGCGGGGACCCCGTGGTGGCGTGGTCATGTGCAAGGCCGAGCATGCAAAAGCGGTCGACAAATTTATCTTCCCAGGAATGCAAGGCGGCCCCCTGATGCATGTGATCGCCGCCAAGGCCGTCGCCTTCAAGGAAGCCCTCTCACCCTCGTTTACTCGGTATCAGCAGCAGGTCATCGCCAATGCAAAAGTGCTAGCCCAAGGGCTTCTCGACCGGGGATATAAAATCGTGTCTGGCGGTACGGATACCCATCTCATGCTGGTGAATCTGTCCAACAAAGGTATTACCGGAAAAGAGGCGGATGCCGCCTTGGACGCCGCCGGCATTATCGTGAACAAAAATGCCGTGCCCTACGACGAGAAACCACCAGCCGTAGCCAGCGGCATTCGATTGGGAACGCCCATTGTCTCGACCAGAGGGATGCGGGAAACCGAGATGAAAGAGATTGTAGACTTGGTCGATCAGGTACTGCAGCATCGGCAAGATCCCGCAATGCTCGAGAAAGTTCGCTCGCAGGCCAAAGCGCTCTGCAGCCGCTTTCCGATCTTTCACACCTACTAAGCCGCGCCAGACGGGGCAGGATCACCGACTGTGAAATGTCCGTTCTGCGATGAACTCGAAGACAAAGTCGTCGACTCGCGTATGGCGAAGGAAGGCGAAGTCATTCGCCGCCGCCGCGAATGTCTCGGCTGCAAACGCCGTTACACGACCTACGAACGTGTCGAAGAAATTCTTCCCGTGGTGGTGAAAAAGGACGGCCGCCGGGAATCGTTCGACCGCAGTAAGATTCTTGCCGGCCTCAAGAAAGCCTGTGAAAAACGGCCTATCAGCACGGCCACCATCGAAATGGTGACGGACCGTATTGAGAAACGCATTCAAGAGATGGGGGAGACCGAAATAGAAAGCCGGATCGTGGGCGAAGAGTTGATGAAAGAACTGCATCAACTGGATCAGGTGGCCTATGTTCGCTTTGCTTCTGTCTACCGTGAGTTTAAAGACATTGACCAGTTCATGGACGAGCTGAGAACGTTGGCTCAGCAACGCCGCGACCGGTGAGGGCCGCGGAACCCATCCTCTCCCCTCATCGTCCTCTCCCTGTCCCTCCCGGATTCGCCGGTTAACAACATAGTGCGATCTTACTGCGAGCAGGTGTCAACATGCCGATAACCAAGGCCAAGGCTCCCAAACGACCACGCAAGATACATGCGCCAACCGGCACACATGTCGCGATCATCGGCGCAGGTCGTGGCGGCACAGCTCTGATTGAAATCTTTGCAACGGATCCATTAGTACAGGTCGTCGGGGTGGCTGAAGTCCAGAAAAATGCGCCGGGTATCGCACTGGCGAAACGGCTCGGCATCCCTGTGACCCGCGATTACCGGAAGCTTCTGGATCTTGAACGTGTAGATCTCATCATTGACGTATCGGGCAATGCCAAAGTCTGGCAGTTACTCCAAGACTTTCATCGCATGGGCGTGACGATCATCGGCGGGGCGAGCGCGAAATTCATGTGGGAGCTGATCGAGGCTCGCATTCGCGCCACGGCAGAAATCGAGAAGACCTTAAATAAATATCAATCGCTCTATCGGCTCTACGTCAAGGAAACGGGTGTCGCAGTAACGGAGGAACGAACGCGCATTGCCTGCGAAATGCACGACGGTCTTGTGCAGAGTTTGGCCGGGGTGAACTTCAAGCTTGATCTGAGCCAGCAATTGATTCGTAAAGACCCGAAAGCCAGTCTGGCAACCTTGCGTGAAAGCAAAGCCCAGTTGAAACTGGCCATCCAGGAGGCGCGGCAAGTCATCTTCAATCTTCGGCCTCTCCACTACGATAAGATGGAGCTGCTCCCCGCCCTCACCAACTACCTCACCTCGTACGAAACGCAGTATCACATCAAGACGCAGTTCCGCGTATCCGGCGATGAACAGATCTTGTTTCCGCGCACTAAGATCTTCCTCTTTCGCATTGTGCAAGAAGCCCTCAGCAACGTCGAGAGACATGCGAAAGCGACTCGAGTCACCGTGGAGTTAGACATTGACCCTGAACGGCTCCGAGTCACGATCGGGGACAACGGCGTGGGATTCGACATGGACACGGTGCTACGTGATCCCGATAAGTGGGATCATTTCGGGATTCGAGGCATTCTGGAACGGGCTCGCCTGGTAGGAGGCGAGGGCAAGATTGATTCAAAGAAAGGGCGTGGAACGACGATCGTCGTCGACGTCCCGCTGATGAAAAAGGAGACGACAGCGCATGGAGAAGATTAAAGTACTTATCGCAGATGATCATCGGGTCGTGCGTGAAGGGCTAGCCGCGATTCTCAAGACGAAAGACGACATCCTCATCGTGGGGGAAGCCCAGGATGGCATGGAAGCCGTCGAAAAGGTGAAGACGTTGGTACCCGACGTAGTCCTAATGGACGTCAGCATGCCCAGAATGGGCGGGGTCGAAGCGACCAGACAGATTAAGCGCGAATTCCCTCACATCGGCATCGTGGCCCTGACCATGTATGACGAGCAACAATACATCTTTGATTTGGTACGAGCCGGGGCCACCGGATATCTCTTAAAAGATTCCGAGTCCTCTCAGATCGTCGCCGCGATACGCGCAATCTACAAAGGCGAATCCCTCATCCATCCCTCGGTCGCGAGCAAAATCTTGGCGGAGTTCTCGTTGATGTCACAGAAAAAGGGCAAAAAACCAGGATGGGTCGAGCACGATCTGACAGAGCGAGAGATCACCGTCCTGCGATTGGTTGCCGACGGCAAGACCAATAAGGAAATTGCCAATAATTTAGATCTGAGCGAAAAGACCGTCAAGAACCATGTCCGAAATATTTTTCACAAGCTCCAAGTCTACGACCGTACACAAGCCGCCATCCTGGCCATTCGGAAAGGCCTCATCGAATTGGACCCCCGACCGTAGCTGTCGCGATCTCCACATGGAAGCCCACCTTCGAGACAAGTATTTGCAAATACTCCTAGACCAACAGATCGCGAACTGATCCTCTCAGCCATTGCTGACGACCACAGCAATCGGCAGTCAAAGGACTGTGCTCTGCGCATTCCATGAAAAGTCACAGGTGTAATATTTATACAACGCCACATCCAGCAAGCGTTATTTCAGTTTTTACATTATATATCAATATCTTACAGATTATTTTCATCGATGTAAATTGCTGGCACATGAGTTGCTGATATCCCTGAGTAATTATTGAGGTGACCTGTGAGAGTACAGCAGACGTTGGCAAATGCGGTGAGCTGTTCAGGGGTTGGGCTGCATTCAGGACAGCCCGTAACTCTTACACTCAGGCCTGCTCCAGCGGATACCGGTGTGGTATTCGTCAACCGAAGCGGCAAAGGCGGAGACTCACTTGCTGCCTCCGTTGAGCATTTAGTGGCGACGGAACTCTGCACGGCGCTCAGCGGGAATGGATTTCAAGTCAGGACGATCGAACATATTCTGGCAGCATTAACCGGACTCGACATCGATAACGTGTACGTAGATGTTGACGCCGCCGAAGCCCCCGTCCTGGACGGAAGTGCGGGCCACTTCGTTCGCCTCATTCGCTCAGCCGGCATTGCTCCCCAAAGCCAACGGCAACCCTATCTAAAAATCACACGGCCCCTCGAGGTCGTCGATGGAAATCGACGGGTTCGTATCGAACCGTCTTCGACCACGAAAATAACCTATTCGATTCACTATAATCATCCATTGATCCAGACGCAGACCTACGCCTATGAGCACTCGGTCCATGCCTTCGAACGAGAGATCGCAGAGGCCAGGACGTTCGGTTTCATGCAGGAAGTGGAAGCTCTCTGGGCACGTGGACTTGGAAAGGGTGGCAGCCTGGATAATACGATCATCCTTTCTCAGGACGGTATCCTCAATGAATCGGGCCTGCGATTTTCGAATGAATTCGTCCGTCACAAGATCCTGGACCTGATCGGAGATTTTTCATTACTCGGCGTACCCTTTATCGGACATGTGATCGCGGAACGCTCCGGGCATGCGATACATACGCGCCTTGTTCAACAGATCCTGAACCATCCGGACAGCTGGGTATTGCTCAACGCTGAGGAACCAGTTGCCGCGCCCGAACCACGCTCCGCCATGGCTGCACCACGATTTGCATCGCTGGTGGCACTCCAGGCCTCCTAACTTCTATCCTTTTCAATGGAATTCTGCTCGCGGTCTCGCCAGAACAGGCGAGATGATTCATAACGTGTGGTGATCGATCAAGTGATTTAACGTCGGGAGCAAGTGGCCTTGCTCCCGACGCTAGAATCAAGGCGGGGACTACTTCTTCTTCTTCTTTGCTGCTTTCTTCGTCGCCAAGACTCTCACCCCCCTTCATGTCTTTTAAGGTCTAACTGGCCCAGATGCACTACACTGCGTGAATCAGGGCTTCTTCCAATGCCTCAAACGTATTCGGACCAACTTTCCTGAACCGCTTATCGCGCTTCAAAGACGTCGCAACAGATGTCAACGGTGTCTTTCCCTTAATCTGGAGGCCTCCTTCGACCAATCGTTGCACAAGTTCTTTTGCATGCATCGAACGATTCGCCTCGCGGAGCATTTCGTACGCGGCTTCCGAGACACTCTTCCCGGAGTACTTACTCCGGCCCATGAGGATTTCCCTCGATTGGTCAGTGACGTCAGTATTGGGTCGTTGCCGACCGCCCTTTTCATCGGAGTAGAATTGGCTAGAAAGACTGGCAAGTTTGACTTTATCGGCTTCAACGCGAAAGAGCGTTTCTGCCAATTCCAAATACTTTTTGATCGTGGCGATTTCGTCGTCCAAGCGACGACGTTTCTTTTCAAGTTCTTGCAGCCGGTTCTTGTACGCGCTAATTCGCTGCTCAAGACCGACCAAAATATCGGTGAGTTCTTCCACGAAATCGCCCCCAGGTGAAGCATACTTGCTTTATAGCATTGCTTGCGAAGCAAGTCAATAGGTAAAGTTTCATTAGATGCTTGCATAGCTTGTTCGCTTTCAAACTGATTCATACTTGTCCAACATGGTCAATATCCGATCTATAAGAGTCGCAAGCAACAAACACGATCAAACATCAATTTACGGATTATCCATATTTCATAGGTAATATTGTCCCACATTGAGGAATCCCACCTCATGTTATGATGCCGCCCCATGACTCCACTACCCAATGGCAATATTCCCCTCGACAGACTCCTTTCCGTCGCTTCTGAAGCAGCCCGCCAGGCCGGATCCGTCCTCAGAGAGTTCACACGTACCGGTTTTTCCATTGCACATAAGCAGATCATCGACCTAGTCACCGATGCCGACCACGAGGCGGAACAACGGATCATTGACGTCATCCACGAAACCTTCCCAACCCACCCCATCCTGGCCGAAGAGCGAGGACTGACCGAACAATCTCCATCCCGCTATAAATGGATCATCGATCCTCTTGATGGCACGACCAACTTCGCACACGGATTCCCCGCCTACTGTGTGTCCATCGGCGTGGAATGTGACGAACGTGGAATAATTGGGGTGGTCTACGACCCGACTCGGGATGAACTCTTCACTGCGCAGCTAGGTCAGGGGGCTCGACTCAACGGGGCGCCCATTTCCGTATCCACCACGGACCATCTAGATCAGGCGCTTCTTGTCACTGGGTTTGCGTACGACATTCGCGAGACTTCGAATAATAACTTGGACCACTTCGCACGATTTGCGTTGAAGGTGCAGGGACTGCGGCGCACAGGGACAGCGGCCTTAGACCTCTGTTATGTTGCAGCCGGCCGATTCGATGGGTTTTGGGAAGTGAAACTGAATCCTTGGGACATGGCGGCGGGAGTGGTCATCCTCCGAGAAGCCGGCGGAATGGTCACCAACTTTACAGGTGCCCCCCTTTCAATCTATGAGCAAGAACTAGTCGCAAGTAACGGGGTAATCCATCTGTCCATGCTCGACGTACTCCGTGAGGATCTAACCCCCTCATAGAACTCAACTCAGCCCCGCCCCGCTCACGCCAATCCAGCGAGATGGGCGAACAGCCAGGGGCAGCCATAGGGGCCTGCTGGCAGATGTACAGACAGAATGTGGATGCGGTATGATTCCCCTCCATAAACGTGAAGGAGATTGGCTGCATGGCACGATCAACGCCTCCATCAGGACCATTGAACGGGAACCCTCCTCAAGCGACAGGAACCGAGTCGCACAATAAGGATGTGGAACTCCTCCGGGTGCTCGTGAGCCGAAAGGGAACACAAGTCGATGCTCAATGGGCGATCCATCCACAACTGAAACAAGATTTGCTGCCGACTGAATGGCAAGAAGTCACCGACCTCATGGCTAAAGTGACCGGTATCGTCGGCACGAGGTTTTCACAGGTGCTCACCCAAGCTGACCCCGAACCACCCAGCAACGCCTAGCAGCCGCAGCGAGCAGTGACAATTGAAGCGGTCTTCTTCCTATCCGCTCAAACTCGGGCAGAACCGTTGACGAAGGAGTTGCCTATGGACACCTATTATCATCCCCACGATCTGGGAAAATTCTCCGATATGGGCAAGGGGAATAAGGATCTCTGGGACAAGTTCATGGCCTACTACAGTGCCGTCTTCGCTGAAGGGGCTTTGACCGAGCGAGAAAAGGCCCTCATCGCCCTTGCGGTCGCCCACGCGGTCCAATGCCCCTACTGCATCGATGCCTATACGCAGGCTTCCCTTGAGAAGGGCTCGAATATTGAGGAAATGACAGAAGCCGTCCATGTCGCCTGCGCCATCAGAGGCGGCGCATCCCTCGCGCATGGCGTTCAGATGCGAAACGTCGCAGACAAACTGTCGATGTGATGTTGTCGATGACTCGGACAACTAGAGGTAGGGGTTTTCAGGAACGGCCAAGGTAAAATACTTGCCGCGTTCCTCGTAGAGAATCCTCGCAGCCGTCAGCGTGTTCAGCGACTCTTCAATCTCCGCGTCACAGGGAACAGCCTTGTTGGATCGTCCCGCCAACAAGGTGCGTATCTGGTCAGCGCTCTTGGCCGCTTCGTTACAGACCTCGATGATCCCCGCCGCAGGCCAATCATAACGCCGCCTAATCGGTGCCTGTGGATTCCGGCCATCGTAGACCGTGACATACTCCATCGCCTTCGAGTAATAGAGAAACGGCCGATCGCTTGACGCAACCAATCGTTGCCACTCCTGAACCAGATCGACCAATTCTTGGTAGACCTCTTGGTCCACCTGCCAATTGTCCAGTTCATACTCGAAGTCATAGGCGATCTTCTGCAAGTCCACCTGCCGAGCATCGTAGACATACTCGTAGGGCGTCCCCGGGCCTGTGATACGAACACCATATTCCTGTGGTTTGGTGAAGTAGGGACTGAACCGCTCCAACCATAACTTGCCGGTCGACTCCGGGGGATGCAGATGGAACAACGACGGGATCAGGTCGATCTGCCGGCGGTAGTCCTCGTTCGTTTCTCCGGGAAATCCGAGCAGGATATTCCACGACACCGCGACATGATAGTAGTAGCTCCACTTGAGGCAGATGATATTCTGCATCGGGGTGACGCCCTTATCCATCGCCTGCAACTGATTGAGGCTCAGACTTTCCAACCCCGGCTGCATACACTTCACGCCTCCGGCAGCGAGTGTTCGGATCTGGCTCTTGTGGAGATTACTTTTCGTTTCGATGAACACATCCAGATCACAATGGTCGGCCGCAAATCGACCGAAGAGATTATCCACATATTTCATGTCGATGATGTTATCCACGAGGCGAAATCGAGCCGTATCGTATCGGCTGGACAGATAGGCCATCTCCCGGGCCACTTGCTCGGACGATTTTGCCCGAAACTTCATACTCTGTGCGTTCAATCCGCAAAACGTACAATGATGCTTCTCCCCCCACCAACAGCCACGCGATCCTTCATAGAGAAGGATCCGGTCGAGCCCCTGCGCCGCATCCCCGAGTTCAGCCAGCAAATGATAATAATCGTCATAGTCCGGTGGTCCGGTCTTCGCAAAATCCGTGAACAATGCCTGGTTCGGACTGAAGCCGATCTTTGCACCCTCTCGATAGGTCACGCCGCTGGGCATCGCCCCGGTCTTTCCCCCTAGGAGATAGCGAACCAAGTCCGGAAACACCTCTTCCCCTTCCCCCACCACCACATGATCGATGAAGGGAAAGGCCCGAAAATATTCCAGCCCCATCTCACCGTCGTAGTTCGCTCCACCGAACACGATCGTCACATCGGGATAGAGATCCTTGATAAGTTTCGCCATCGTCAAACTGGCGACGTTCTGGTCGAACGTGGAGGTGAACCCGACAATCTTATATTGCCCCCAGTCAATGGAGGTCAGAGCCCCGGTCAAGAACTGTGGCGCCGTCCTCGTCGCCATATCTTCGAAGAACGACGCCTGATGGCCACTCTCCTTGGCAACCTGCTCGAATACCGGCTTGAAGAGTCGTGGATACTCGGCACGCTTCGGATTGTCACGGAACAAGAGGTAGGAAAACAGCCATTCGCCAAACAGCGCACGCTTCTCGCAGATCATTTCATAGAGGGGGACACCGATCTTGTGGGCGAACCGGACATTCAGATGATGGCAGTCGACGGGGATCCCCATCGACTTGAGCAGCGCGGAGAGGGTGCCCAGTTGTATCGAAGGGTACTTCGAGTAGCTGAACGGCATATTGACGAGCGCCACCTGGGCCTTGTCACTCATCTACTGCCTCGTGGGTTCATGACACAACCATCTGATTGGCGATTAACTGGTGGAGGCGCGAAACGATTCAAACTCGCGATCGGCTTTAGCGGCCATAAAGAAATCGCTCTCGGTCAAGCCGTTGATCTTGTGCGTCCAAATCTCGACCTTGCACTTGCCCCAGGCGAGATAGAGATCGGGATGATGGCCTTCCGCTTCCGCAACGGCACCCACCTTATTCACGTAGGCCAAGGCCTGAGCGAAATCTTTAAACGTATACAAACGCTCAAGATGGCCGGCTTGGTTCATCGACCAGCCACGTCCGAGTTCTATCAGTAACTTCTGTACGAGATCCGCCGGAACCGGCGGTACCCCACCACGGCAAGGGATGCATTTATTGTCGGCAAGACCCATGACACCACCTCCCGATAAGGGAATCCCTTCCCCCAGTCATTCACTCCGAGTACGGTATTCTAAAGGGGCTTCGGCAGGAAGGGCAAGGTGGGGAAAGGGGAAGACCAGGACATTCTAAGAGCTTGCTTCCCAGGGATCGCTCACTGTGCTAGGGAAGAATAGTACGAGCTGCCATGGACCACCCTTCGAATATGAAACCGGGACAGAAATGCTCTATGCAGAAAATTGGTTGGTTCACGGCTACCTGTATCCTCATCAGCAATATCGTCGGGGGCGGCATTTTCACAACGACCGGCATCATGGCCCGGGATCTCGGCGATCCGATGCTGATTCTCCTCTTGTGGTTCATGGGGGCATTATTCGCCGTCGGCGGTGCGATGATCTATGGCGAACTGGGGTCGCGCCTCCCACATGCCGGCGGGGATTACGTCTACCTGCGAGAGGCCTATGGGCCTTTGGTGGCATTCCTCAGTGGATGGACCTCCTTTACGATCGGCTTCGGGGCTGCAGTTGCCGCCTCAGCTATCAGTTTTTCGTCCTATGCATTGAGAGTGATACCGATCGTGGATGAGCAGGGATGGCTGACAAAGGGCCTGTCGCTCGCGCTGCTCTGGATGGCGACCTTCCTGCATTGCCAAGGCGTGGCGACGGGCGGGCGGGTGCAGCTCTTACTCACCACCACAAAGGTCGTCGCCGTCGGGGGATTGATCCTCGGCGGGCTATGGACGATGGCAGACCAGGGAATCGGTCTCCTCGAGAAACCTGCCCTGCTACAACCGACGCTTGGCGCTGCCTCCATCGCGCTGGTCATCGTGACCTATTGCTATCTCGGCTGGAACGTAGCGGGCTACATTGCCAACGACATCGTTGACCCCCAACGGACCTTGCCCAAGGTCATGATCGGGGGCACAGCCTTCGTCGGTATGATCTATCTCCTGCTGAATGTCGTCTACCTGTCGGCGCTCTCAATCGAGGAATTGGCTCGAGAACCCATTGTGCCGGTCGCGGAGAAGGCCGCTGCAGCCCTGTGGGGTCCAGAGAGCGGACGAATAGTCGCCGCCATCCTCTGCCTCTCCATTGCTGGAGCCGTCAGCGCCATGACCTGGGCAGGGCCCCGTGTCTATTGGGCGATGGCACAAGACGGCATGATTACGCCCTGGCTTGCCAAGCTCCATCCACGCACTGCCGTGCCGGCTCGGGCAATTGTCTTTCAAAGCCTCTGGGCCTCACTACTCATTGTGAGCGGAACGTTCGAACAGCTCCTCGTCTACAGTGGTCTCGTACTCTCATTCTTCATGGCCTTGACCCTCTCCTCGATCTTTCGTCTTCGCCGAGCAGGTCCCATAGAGATCCAGCAGTACCAAGCCCCACTCTATCCACTTCTCCCGATCACGCTCGTCTGTGGTGCTGCCGCCCTGGTCATCTCCAGTATGCTCGAACGACCCGCAGAATCGCTCTACGGCGCTGCAACTGTTTTCAGCGGTATTCCACTGTATTATTATTGGAAGAGTGCGAACAATCACCACCGGCATGAGTCCTGACGAGGCCCGTAAAAATCCCCATCCCCATCATCCATCTCAATCCGACAGGACTCGCCCACACCGGAAAAAGCAGCAGGCTGTTCAAAACGTCTGTCCAGCAAGGCCGCAGCGAGTGAAGACCGGAGGCGTACCCTCTAGGGTACGTTGAGGATTTGAACGATGCGACCTGCCTGCGCGAAGCCGCTTCGGCGAAGGCAGTGAACGATGCTGGCAGACGTTTTCAACAGCCTGCTAGAGACGGAACGGGCGACCCTGCACTAGGTGGGAGGTCGCCCGTCTGTGGCGCTTAGGACGCCAGTTCAACTGTAAATTGTCTCGGCCCATTACTGGAAGCTTAGACCCTCACGACAGCGAGAGCATGAGGCATCTGATCGGGGGATGATACATGTATCCCCGGCACTTGTGTTCCTCGAGCCAGCGTCGAGTTCTCCACGAGGAATCAGGCTGAAAACCAATTGGCCTTTGATGCCGTTACGGCACAGCCAGTGGAGAACCGGCTAGCACGATCGATCAGAAACCCGCCCTCGAATCGACGGGCCTATGTGGTCAGGTGGAGTAAGATCGTCCATCGCTACCCTCCTCTCTTGAGAAAGTGTGCGGGGGACCCGTTGACAGCCGCGCGGTCTGCCCGGTCCCTCTGAGGATACAGCACTTGGGCCGTGCTTCCTTCCTACGCCCATTAGAGCCGAGTGTCAATGGGGTGCTGCAACGGTTCTTCTCAAGCATGAGAGACCAATTCATTCACCGAAGACTTACTTCGGAAATTCTGTCGGCGCAGTCACTTGCCACCCTTCGCCATTAAGAGCTCGCATATATTCCACAAGGTCCTTCTTTTCCTGATCCTCCAAACCCAACGGGATAATCAGATTGGACAGGTGTGGATTCTGGATGCCACCCTTGTTGTAAAACTCGACTACTTCTTCGAGAGTTGCAAAGCGTCCGTCATGCATGTAGGGCGCCGTCCTGGCAATTTCCCGGAGGGTGGGCGTCTTAAATCCACCGACAGTACCGGGATGTTTCTCCACTGAATACCGGCCCAGATCGGCATTGGCTGTATCCCAATCGATGCCTAGGTTGTGGAACTCCTCGTCGGCAAAATTGAACCCAGAATGGCAGCGCGTACAGCGACCCTTGCTCTGAAATATCTTGAGCCCCCGTTTTGCCGACTCGGAAATCGCGTTTTCTTCGCCCCCCATATCAAACCGATCCGCAGGACTGTTTCCGGAGAGGATCGTGCGTTCAAACGCGGCAATCGCCTTGGCTACCCCATCGATGGTGACGTCGGTGCAGAAAATCTGCTGAAATCGGTCTCGATAGCCCTTGATCGCATTGAGCTTCGCCACCTCGGCATCCGTTGACGGCATACCCATCCGCACTGTCTTGACCAGCGGATTGATTGCCTGCGCTTCAAGCGTAGACATTTTTCCATGCCAGAGCTGGGCGCGGCCATAGAGTCTGTTGACGACGGTCATGCCGTTCCGAGTGGACAATTGATTGTTGATTCCGATCGAGAGCTTGGTTCCGTCAGTCCAGGCCAACTCCGGTTTGTGGCAACTGGCACAGGAAATCGTGTTGTCGCGGGAAAGACGTGGATCGAAGAACAGCAGCTTGCCGAGCTCAACCTTCTCGACGGTCAGTGGATTGTTGTCCGGAATAAAGCCATTGATGTCGTCCTCAAGCCCGAATGGAACCTTTAATTGGTAGGGAGTACCCTTCGTGTTGCACGTAGGGGAAGGTCCTACAGCCCCTGCACCCGTCGACTGGCTCGGCGCTAGTAGGGCGCTCACGATCAGCGCAAGCCCGCTCCCCAAGCCCCATGTCCACCAAATGCGATACATTGAGCGGTGTTGTGGCATGTCCATTCTCCTTGAAGGGGTGATACAAAGAGTCCAACGTGCGAGCACCCATACCTTATGAGTTTACACAGCATTTCTAGCGTAATAATATCGGACCGATATTTCAAGCAACCGCGGTGGCGCACGCAGGCCAGCATCCCCATGAGCCACACAGCAGGTTAGAAAAACAGTCGCATCGAGACGAATAGATAATCGGTGTTCCGATCGTTGGGAGAACCCGCAACGTTTTCCTTCAACAAATTAGTGTAGTAACTGCCTTTCACCAGATAAATCCATCCACTCTCAAGCAAGAGATTCGGATTGACCGTCCAGGCGAGACGGAAATCGAGCTCCGATCCCAGGTAGTTACCGGCCCGGCCACTCTTATCCTGCAAGCTCGCTCCGACAAATTCATCTTTCGATTGTGCCAGCCAATAAAATCTGTGCTTGAAGGTGGCTCTCAGTCCCGGTTGAGGCTCCACGCCAAGGAAATATCCTGGAGAACTGACGTTCGACCGCTTAAAGAGCGACCAGATTCCCGTATGTGTGAAATCGAAATTGTGCGCTCCATAGAGTGTATCGAAGCGTCCGTTTTTCCGGTCGTTCGGATCCTTGTCGCCGCTGGCATAGTCATAAACAACACGGATGAACGGGGTCCATGGCAGAGCAACGGTATAGCCGATTTCGCCATGCTGAAAAAAAGCGGAGACAGGGAGCGGCAAGCCACCGGACAAGGTCCCGCCTGTCTGCAGGGCGGACGTCCCGAATTGGTAGATCGTTTCAAATTCGTAGTCGATCATCCCTTTGGCCGCAGGTCGAAAAAGACGAAGCCCGGGCGAATAGAGATTCTGCCGTTCGCCGTGGGTAGATTCATCGACCAGAATGCCGCTACTCCCCGGAGCGCGATCGTTCTGCGAGACGTAGTAGAGATAGAGCTCGGTATGGAGCCAGGGAATGCGCTGTTCTAGATAGGAGATTCCGGTCAAGAGCGTATTTGTTTCGGCCCTGTCCGGCGATCGCTGTTGACTCTGGATTGGACGCATCGCAAACGTGCGAACATTCCAATTCTTGGTGTCCCCCAACGTCCAATGGGCTCCAACAAAGGAATTGGGAACATTATTGTACGTAATTCGGGAGATCAGGCGGCGACTTCCGAAGTCTTGAGTAAACCTCCCGATCTGTAACTCGCTAGAAATATGCGACCCGAGAAAATCTTCAGTTCCCAGACCGACGTACAGCTGTAACAAGTCATTGCGGTCTTCCATCTTGTTGCTGACCGCAAGACCGTAGTTGTAGAGGGAACGAGCATCGAGGAACTCGGCCATGAAGCGGAACGGCTTGTAGCTAATCCCAATCTGCGCGAGGGTCTGTTCAGAAAACTGCGCCCCACCTGTCGCTTCGTTCTTCCTGATCGGCTGACTATAGGACTCGTACCGTAGACGGGACTGGAAGCCGAGATGAAGCCACTCCGGCACTCCCAGCAACTGGTCAAGATGGAACTGCGACTGTCGTATCTTTTGTGAGGAATCGTCGGAAAAGGTGACCCGCTGGGAACGGGACTCGCGTGGCCCGTGATGATCGTCCTGAACTTCCTCGGTTCTTCTGATCTCGGTAGCTTCGCCAGCCCAGGCAGGATTCGAGGCGAAGACAAGAGTCCATAGGCAAAGCCGAACCGAAGTTGCGACGACCCTGACAAGAGACATGAGGACCGCTCGAAGAGTTCTCCGCCACTCGCATGTCGCTCGGAATCCCAACGAGGCAGAACGAATTCACGAATAAACACCGATGAGGAAGCATGCGGCGCGAGAAACCTACAAAATGGGCAAAGACGTCACTATTGCCCCTGAGCTTTCCGCTTCGCCTTCTCAATCTCTTCCATCATCTTCCCTTCGGCCTGGCTCTTGTGTTGGGCAGCC
>VFKF01000321.1 GCA_009885705.1 Nitrospira sp.
CACGATACAATCGTCTAATCGGGCTACGAGTCCGGCTCCCCCTCACCAATCGAACCATTCCTATCGTCGGCGATGCGATCCTCGTCGACCGCGAGTTCGGCACCGGGGCGGTGAAGATTACGCCGGCACACGATTTCAACGACTTTGAAGCGGGCGAACGGCATAACTTGCCAAGACTTCCCATCTTCGACTATCAGGCCTTGCTCGATCGACAAGGACTGATCGCCGCCGACGTCGAGCCAAGCGTCATTGACGCCATCGCAACCCTTCCCGCTATCAAAGCCAGGGCCAAGACTGAGCAACTGCTGAAAGAACGCGAGCTCCTGACAAAAGTCGACGACCACAAAATGGCCATTGGAAAATGTTACCGCTGCAAGACGGTGGTCGAGCCCTACCTGTCGCCGCAATGGTTCGTCAAGGTCAAACCGCTCGCCGAACCGGCCATCCAAGCCGTCGTCGACGGCCGCATCCGCCTCCTCCCGGAAGGCTGGACGAACAACTACCTCGGCTGGATGCGGGACATCAAAGACTGGTGCATCTCACGCCAGATCTGGTGGGGGCACCAGATTCCCGCCTGGTATTGCCTGACCTGCAACAAGGACTTGATCGTTGAAGGAGCCCCTGCGACGGCTGCAAACATGCCAGCACCACGACTGACGATTCTTCAAGGCGCCATACCGATTGTCGGAAAATCTGCGCCCACGACCTGCCAGATATGTGGAGGCCATGATTTCATCCGCGACCCCGACGTCCTCGACACCTGGTTTTCTTCCGCCCTCTGGCCTTTCTCGACCCTGGGATGGCCCGAACAGACGGTGGAGCTCAAAACCTATTACCCGACCTCGACGCTCGTGACCGGACTCGACATTCTCTTCTTCTGGGTCGCGCGCATGATCATGATGGGTCTGAAATTCATGGGCGATGTGCCCTTCCGGGATGTCTATATCCATGCGCTCGTGCGGGATGCCGAAGGGCAGAAGATGAGCAAGTCGAAGGGCAACGTCATCGACCCTCTGCATGTCATGGAGCAATTCGGCACCGATGCCCTCCGCTTCACGCTGGCCGCGATGGCCTCACCAGGTCGAGACATCAAGCTGGCAGAGGAACGCATCGAAGGCTACCGAAATTTTGCGAACAAAATCTGGAACGCCACCCGTTTCAGCCTCATGAATCTGGACGGGCCTCGCACGGCGAATGCACCAGCCGAACGCAGCTTCCCGGACCGCTGGATTTTGAGTCGCCTCAACCATACGATCCAGGTCGTCACGACGGAACTGGAAGCCTATCGATTCGATCGGGCCGCCAATGCCCTGTACCAGTTCATCTGGCACGAGTACTGCGACTGGTACCTCGAACTGATCAAACCGACATTGCAAAACCCGGCGAGCCTTGACGCACCAGGAACCAGGCAAACGCTCGTCGACACACTCGAAACCACGATGAGGCTCCTGCATCCGTTCATGCCATTTCTCACCGAAGAAATCTGGCAAACACTCCCGCACCAGGGTGACAGCATCGTAGTTCAGAAGTATCCCACGACCGAAGCGACCTGGATGGCGCCGGAGATGGATCAACGGTTTACCCTGCTTGAACAGACCATCGGCCTGGTCCGCTCGTCCCGCATGCTCTTGAACTATCCACCGGGACAACAGATTACCTTCTACGTCGCGCATGACGAGCCGACGCGTCAGGGACACCTGGATCAACTCCGGAGCTATCTTGCCCATCTCGGACGCGGCACGGTCGATCTGACACCGACTACGACCTGGCCGACCAACAATCTACTCCGGCTCATCACCGAGGGCTTATCCGTCGGCATCGTGGTGGCAGGCGATGTGGATCTCAACAAAGCGCTGGACCGTCTGCTCAAGCAACAATCGGAGCAGACGAAAGAGATGGATCGGCTGGAAGGAAAGCTGCGCAATCAGGAATTTACCGCCAAGGCCCCACCAGAAGTCATTACCGATCACCAGGATCGCCTGGTAAGCCTGCGCCGAGATCAAGCCATGCTCGCCAACAGCGAACAGCAGTTGCGTGCCATGTTGGGAACATAACCTATGGTCAGACCTCCGGTTGCCGACATTAGCCGCGCTGTCAAACTGGCGCTCCAAGAAGATCTCCCCCACGGCGACGTCACGACCGCCGTCCTCTTTCCCTCTGCGGTACCAGCGCGTGCCCGCGTCGTCGCTCAGCAATCGCTGGTGGTCGCAGGCCTCGCCGCGGCCATTCAGGTGTTTCGCGCCATCGATCCCTCGCTCGTCCTTTCCATCCACCGCCAGGATGGGGAACAGGCTGAGAATGGAGACTGTCTCCTCCAGATCGAAGGCGACGGGAGATCCATCCTCACGGCGGAACGAGTCGCCTTAAACTTTCTCCAACACCTCTCCGGTATTGCCACCTTGACGAGCCAATTTTGTGATGCCGTTCACGGATACCCGGTCAGCATTCTGGACACGAGAAAGACGACTCCCGGCTTGCGGGCCCTTCAGAAATGGGCAGTCCTCCTCGGCGGAGGCACGAATCACCGTCCGTCCCTGAGCGACGGCATCCTCATCAAGGACAATCATCTGGCCCTCCTCCGCCGAACAGCCACGCCCATCAAAACTGCCTGCCGCAAGGCCAACGCCAAGGCCCCACGCGGCATGACGGTGATTGTGGAAGTGGAATCTTTGGCGGAGGTAAAACAGGCCCTGACAGAACCAATCGATATCATCCTGCTGGATAACATGACCCCGGCCCTGGTGCGTCGCGCCGTCAAGTTGATCAAGGGCCATGCACTGGTGGAAGTCTCCGGTGGAATCACGTTGAGCAATGTGCGGGCGATGGCAGAAGCAGGTCCGGATCGTATCTCCATCGGCGCCCTCACCCATTCAGCTCCCGCCGCAAC
>VFKF01000175.1 GCA_009885705.1 Nitrospira sp.
CCGGTCCGCTCCCAACCCTTGCCGAGCATCACACCCAACACCAGCGCCACCACCACTGTCGGGCCTACCATCCAGAATCGTCGTCGGGGATACTGTTCCATAAAGATAACGTCCTTTCCTCTTCCGTTCCCTATCGCCTCGCTAACCATTGGAGGGGATCCAACGGCTCTGCCCCCTCGCGCAACTCAAAGTATAGTGTATTTTCACCCGTCATGCCCGTATCGCCTGTTTCGCCGATCGCGTGCCCTGCCTCGACCTGTGCGCCCACCGTCACAAGAATTTTCGACGCATGGGCATAGAGCGAAAAGAAGCCATTGGCATGATCAAGGATTATAACGAGCCCATACCCTTTCAACCAGTCCGCATACACAACGGACCCCGGCATCACCGCATGGATATCGCTCCCCTCGACCGTCTTAATCTCGATCCCTCTCCGTTGCACGTAGGTATTGAAGGTCGGATGTTTCTGGCGACCGAAGAAAGAAATCACACTCCCATCCGCCGGCCAGGGCAAGGCGCCCTTCGCACCACGCGGGGCCATTCCCCCGGTCGGAGGCCGAACCGGTACCGCGCGACGGCGCGTTTCCAACTCGCGCAACAGACTGTCGATACGCGAGGCGGACCGCTCCAACTCTTGGAGCGCATGTTCGTACGACTCTTTTTCATGCGTGATCCTGGTGAGATAGACCTTTTTTTCTTTCTTAACGGATTTCATCTCCGCAAGCTGTTTTTCTGTACTGTGCTTGTACGACAGCATCCCGACTCGTGCCTCTTCCCGCTGCCGCTCCGCCTGCTCCATACGAGTCATATCGGTCCGAAAGGTACCCATCAGCGCAAAATCCCGTTCGGACACGGCCGAGAGATACTGCAGCCTCCGCTGAAAATCCCCATACGAATCCGAAGCCAGCAAGGTCTTCCAATACCCGAAGCGGCCTTCCATATATTGGACCCGTAATCGCGCTAAGATCGCATCCTGCCGTTCACGCACACTCATCCGCAACCCGGCTAACTGCTCATTGAGGACTTCGATCTCCTGGTCCTTTTTTTTCAACTTCCGGCTAATCTCCAGATGCGCCTGCCGATAATGCAGCACACGTTCGTCGAGCGTCTGAATTCCCTGCAGCAGCGACTCGCGCTTTTTCCCTGCTTCATCGGCCAATTTTCGCTTTTCTTCGATCTGATCCTTGAGCTGTTCAAGCGCCTTGCGTTCTTTCTCAATCTTGTCGACGATCGGGTCGGCCAGCACAACCGCCGGCCAGGAAAGGCCCAGCAGTCCCCAGATCACGACGCCGACCCTGAGTCCGACCCAGCCGCTCATGCCTTGCCCTCACCGAATCGTCTGATCGAGACGAAGCTCCCTGCGAACCCGAGCCCCATCCCGACTGCAATCAGAGTGAGGCAGACTGACGGAGGAAAGAATGCCATGAGGTTGTCGAGTCCGGCAAATCGACCTGTCGTCCGCATTTGCTGCCGGAATAGTTCGTACATGAACTTGAGCATCACCAGCGAGAGCGCGCTGCCCAAGGCCCCGAGCACGGCGCCCTCCACCAGATAGGGAATACGGATAAAACTGGTGGTGGCTCCGATGAGACGCAAAATAGCGATCTCGTCCCGTCGGGCAAATAGGGTCAAGCGAATCGTATTGGCGATAATGGTCACAGCTGCTGCCGACAGGATCACGCCGATGCCGATCGCCACCAACTCAATCGATCGAATCACCGTCGCGAGGGCATCGATCCAATCTTGATTATAATCGACTTTGGACACGCCGGCGATCTGCCTCACCCGTTCCGCCCATCGCTTCACCGCGTCCGGCGAACGGAACGACGGACTGAGCGCCACGACATAGGAAGCTGGTAAGGGATTCTGACCCAAGCCCTCAAGTAGGTGAGACTCCGAAGGAAATTGGGCCTTGAACTCTCCCAGCGCCTGTTCTTTGGAGATAAACAACAGGGATGCGACGGCACGATCGCTCCGTAAATGTTGCTCCACCTCCGCGATCGAATCGGACGTAAGCCGGTCATCGAGATAGACCATAATCTTGATGTCGTCCTGAAGCCATCCGGCTGCCGCCCGCAAATTGACATAGAGCAGTAAAAAAATGCCGACACAGGCCAGCGTAAAGGCCGTCGTCAAGATGGCGACCATCGTCGTCATCCGGTTGGTCCTCATATTGACCCAGGATTCCCTCAGGAGATAGGCCAGCGTCCTCATGCCAAGCCTCTCTGTTCCGGCAACAGTCGGCCCTGCGACAAGGTGAGTACCCGCCGATTCACTTGCGCCATTACGAGCGGGTCATGCGTCGCCACGACGACCGTCGTGCCCCGCGCGTTAATGAGTTTAAACAGTTCAATGATCTCGGACGTCAACACCGGATCTAAATTGCCGGTCGGCTCATCGGCCAATAAGACGACTGGACCATTGACGATCGCGCGCGCGATGCAGACCCGCTGCTGCTCTCCCGTCGAGAGGCCGGCAGGAAGCTGATCTCGCTTGTGCTCGACGCCGACTGCCCGCAAGGCCTCCGTCACTTTCCGACGGATGTCGGCAGAAGACACGCCTTGTACGAGCAAGGGAAGCGAAACATTGTCGAATACAGACTTCTTCGGCAACAGCCGAAAGTCCTGAAACACCGTTCCCACCTTGCGTCGCAGATAGGGAATGTCGGATGGCCGCAGCGTCGTCACGCTTTTCTGATGGACGAAAATCTGCCCCCCATCGGGCCGTTCTGCCCCGATCAGCATCCGCAACAGCGTCGACTTCCCCGCGCCGCTCGGTCCCATGAGCAGGACAAATTCCCCTTTGCCGATCTCAAGTGACACGTCCGACAACGCCGACCGCTGATCGTACTGTTTCGAAACATGGATCAGTTGAATCATTGTGTCCTTACCATCGAAGATCGTCCCCTGGGACGTCGAACGCATTCTCAATATGCTCGATCTGCGAAGCCTCGGCGTTCGTGCCTTGCAACAAGACGACATCGAATCGGCAGGGTCGATCCTTGAGATGGTGCCGAGCCAAATACTGCGCTGCCAACTGGATCAACTTCTCTTGTTTCCGCTGATGCACGGCATGGATCGCGCCGCCGAATGCATCGGTGCGACGCGCCTTCACCTCGACAAAGACCAGCACCTGACCGTCTTCAGCCACGAGGTCCAACTCTCCCACCGACGAGCGCACATTGCGCGCCAGAATCCGATACCCCTTGTTGCGCAAGTACTGCTCTGCCGCCGACTCTCCTTCTTGCCCGAAGAGTTTCCGTGGGTCAAGGATGGTCACGAAATCGCCCGTGGAGATCCACCTGGGCCGCTCAGGAGCCGAGCAACAGGAGCAAACGTGCGCCGATGGATAGCGCAGGGGCCATGTTGTGCCAGCCGCTGTAAATGCTCTTCTGTCCCGTAGCCCTTATGGGACAGGAAATTATAATGGGGATAGGTCTGATGATGCGCCTCCATCAAACGGTCGCGCGTCACTTTTGCCACGATGGATGCGGCGGCAATCGAGATCGACAGCGTGTCGCCCTTAATGATCGAGCGTGAGGGAATGGCGAGATTCGAGAGGGTGACGGCGTCGATCAAGAGGCAGTCCGCTGAAGTTGTCAGCGACTCCACTGCACGGCGCATAGCGAGGCGAGTCGCTTCTAAAATATTAAGGCGGTCGATCTCCTGCTCCGTCGCGATCCCCACACCGATACCGCGAGCCCGCGCGAGAATGACCTCATAAAGCCGCTCGCGATCGGATGCAGAGACTTGTTTAGAGTCGTTGACGCCAACCAAGCGGCAACGAGAAGGCAGGATCACCGCCGCCGCGACGACAGGGCCCGCAAGAGGGCCCCGTCCGGCTTCATCCAGACCGGCGATGCAGCGATAGCCGCGCCGCCGGGCTTCCAATTCAAATTCGTCGGTAGGTCCCACGATGTGGCCCCGCGATGCGTCCGTTGAAAGGGCATCCGACATTCGTGGTCGATCGCACCAGGGAATGAAACTAGGCCTTCGGAGCCGCAGCAGCTTCTGCTGGCGCTTCGACCTTACGCGCAACCCCGGACTTTGCCTTCGGGCTCGCGACGACCTCCCGATCTTCAACCTTGGCAAACTTGCCCTTCTTCCCACGAAGATAATACAGCTTGGCCCGGCGGACCTTACCCTGGCGCATGACCTCGACGCGCGTCACGATCGGCGAATGGATCGGAAAAATGCGTTCCACGCCGACGCCGTAAGAGACCTTGCGTACCGTGAAGGTCTCCGTGTTCAGCAACCCTTTACGGGCGATCACGGCGCCTTCGAACACCTGGATACGCTCCTTTTCCCCTTCGACGACTTTCACGTGCACGCGAACCGTATCACCAATTTCAAAACTTGGCGCCGATGGCTTCACGAACGACTGTTGTATCCGTTCTAACCGATTCATGAGACTACCCCTTCCTCCCCACATCGAACAGGCGTGCCAACCACGCCTTCACGAGTAAGTTCGTCTAGCAATTGTTGATCTTCGAGACTCAAGACCCGATCTTGCAAAAGATCCGGCCGTCTCTGATAGGTGCTTCGCAGGGCTTCCTTCCGAC
>VFKF01000005.1 GCA_009885705.1 Nitrospira sp.
AGGCTTTCATGACAGTGCCATCAGCGACCACGACGACCATTCTGAATCTCATTGCCCGCTCATCCGGCTGCAACCTGGAAGACATTGTCTTCAACTGTCGAGGACTGACCTGGAATCAGGTCTTTCTCGAAGTCGATCGGTTGAGTCGGACCGGGCAGGTTTGCCTGACACAGCAACGACCGGGCTCTTACATCGTGACGCCACCAACCGCACGGAAGGGTCTGTGATGACATTTCGCGATCGGGCTCATGCGGGTGTCTTATTGGCCAAGGAGCTGGCTATATACCGGGGCGATCCGAACGCCATCATTCTCGCCCTTCCACGTGGCGGGGTGGTCGTCGGCTACGAACTGAGCGTGGCCTTGCACCTGCCACTGGACGTCTTTCTGACGCGCAAGCTCCGCACCGTCAATAACCCGGATTGTGCGGTCGGGGCTGTCAGCGAAACGGGCGCCTTGTATGTGAACCAGGAGGCAGCCGACGCCTGTCGACTCTCCGGCGAAGACATCCAGGAACTGGTTCTGGGGGAAGAAGGGGAACTCCGGCGGCAGCGGACGCTGTATCGCCAAGGACGACCGCTCCCCT
Organism: Nitrospira sp.; assembly: GCA_009885705.1. Classification (GTDB taxonomy): domain Bacteria; phylum Nitrospirota; class Nitrospiria; order Nitrospirales; family Nitrospiraceae; genus Palsa-1315. The sequence goes on from VFKF01000005.1 coordinate 585, forward strand.
CTCTGGCCAATCGTACGGTCATTCTTGTCGACGACGGCATTGCGACAGGGGCGACGCTCTTCGCCACCATCACGTCCATGGCGGCCCTCTCCCCCCGCCGCGTCATTGTTGCCATGCCTGTCGCGCCGAGCGACAGAGGCGCGCGCATACGTCCGCTGGTCGATCAATGCGTGATCCTCACAACGCCGGAGCCGTTCTCGACCGTCGGAGCCCTCTACACAGATTTCGAGCCGGTGACGGATGACCAAGTCTTGGCCCTGCTGGAAGCGGCGCATCGCGAACGCGCCAGATCGCCATCGTTCTCTCGGACGTAACGCGAGCGAATCAGGGAGACATCGCAGATGATGAACATTGTGGTTGGTATCGATTGGTCGGACGAAGCCTTTGCAGCAGTAGCGCAGGTTGGCTTGCTCTACCGCCCGGACGAGGTCGTCCTCGTTCATGGCGTCGACCTGGGCATGTTTCACTATCCCATCGTCGCCGAAGCCGCCAACCTGCAAGGGTACGACGAATTCCGTCATGCCTTGATGGAGGCCGGTCGCC
>VFKF01000409.1 GCA_009885705.1 Nitrospira sp.
AATTGGCAGCGGAACTGCGTATGAGCGTGAAGTCGATTCAACGGGGGTACCGCAAGGGGGATATACCCGTTCAATTCATGTGTCGCATGGCGCGGTTCGATCTTGCGAAAGTTCGGCGGGCGATGGAACGCAACGGAAGACGCCGCATGCGTCGCCTCAACAGCAACACGACACCGCAGCGCGCGACCGCCGGCAAAAGCCGGCAGCGCGCGCAGCAAAACGCCCCCGTTCGGTAACACGGGGGCTTGGCTGACAACATGAACACGTTCTTAGAGGAATCGAACCCGCACGTCTTCACACTGACCATGGATTGGCTCGCCTTTACGTTGCCAGCGGCCTCAGCCCCGGATGTCATGCGTCACCTTGGAGGCGATTGGACCAAAGGCAAAGCCGGATTTCGAGGCTACCCCCTGTCGTGGATTTTGACTGATCCCTCTCGGGGAGTCGGATTGTTGGGCACTGGTGCGCCGCGACAACCTCGTGAAGTCCATGTCGATCTCTCTGCCGGCATCGTCTCGTCCTGGGAACGTTCCAAGATGCGGGCGATCCTCCAGTGGATTTTCCACCAGCAAGGACATGTGACCCGCGTGGACTGCGCCTTGGATGATCGCCAACCTCTCGTCCCTCTCACTATGATCACCGCAGCAGCCGAAGCAGGCCAGTGCATCACGCGGGCGGATCGCGCACAGGTGATTCGCTCCTTTTCGCTCCATAAAGGGACCACATCCGGGGAGACGATCTACTTCGGGAGTCCGCAGAGTCAAACACTGCTGCGTGTGTACGATAAACGACTCGAACTGCTCGCCAAGAAGGACCCACAATCGGAAGCATACGGTATCCGCTGGGAGCTGGAGTTTAAACAGGATCGAGCCAACCTCTGCGCAAAGCTCCTCGTGAATCTGGAAGAGCCTGACTGGAAAGAATCTGTCGTCGGCCTCCTGCGGTCTTACGTCGATTTCCGGGATACCACCAGGGACGCGGAAGACGAAGAGCGGTCTCGGGCATCCCGGCTCCCCTGGTACGAAGCCCTGACTGATGGATTCCTAACGGCTCGGCTGACACGCACTCAAGCGGAACCAGACGAAGACAAAGTCAAAGGGTGGATTACCCGGTCGGTCGCCCCTATGCTCGCCGCCCTCTGCGCCTTGCCCAACGGCCAGGCGTGGGTCGAAGGTGCGATTGTTGAGGGGGCGGACCGATGGAAGGAACGGCATCGGCAGCTGGTGAAAAAGGGAACCCACAGAGGGAAGCGTCCTGCTTCATGACGGCTCATTCACTCACCGCTCACGCCGGCGGATCCGCGGGCGCATCATGGGGGCGCGGGGGTGTCGTGAGACTCCCCCGAGTTCCTGGAAGTGAAATTCGGTGAAACAACCACGCATTGTGAATAAAGCCGATACGCAGTCCCCTACGGCTCCCCTCATCTCGGATGAACCCTTGTTCAACGAAATAGTTGCGCTACTAGCTGAAATTTTAGTTCTGGATTTTCAAGAACATACGCACATTACGGTCAGTTCCCCTCCCCAAACAAACCGTAGATTGTTGCCAAATGCCTTGTCCGGTTTGCTACAGTCCGCGCAACAGCCGATCCGGCGTACAGATGTAACTGTGGATAAAAATCCCGACACAGACAAGGAGGCTCCATGATCGCTGCCATCTACGCACGAAAATCTACAGAGCAAAGCGGTGTCAACGACGAAGAGCGATCCGTCACGCGACAGATCGAGCATGGGAAGGCCTACGCGGCTCGAAAGGGCTGGACCGTCGCCGACGAGCACATCTATATCGACGATGGAGTTTCCGGTGCTGAATTTGTGCGACGCCAAGGCTTCCTCCGGCTCATGAACGCGTTGAAGCCTCATCCGCCCTTTGCAGCCCTCATCATGAGCGAAGAGTCCCGGTTGGGCCGTGAGGCGATCCAGGTCAGCTATGCGTTCAAGCAGATCATCGACTCTGGCGTCAGGCTGTTTTTCTACATGACGGACCAAGAGCGAAAACTCGACAATGCGTTGGACAAGATGATGCTCAGCCTCTCGAACTTTGCGTCAGAAATGGAGCGCGAGAAGGCCAGTCAACGAACCTACGACGCGATGTTTCGTAAGGCCAAGGTGCTGCACGTCACGGGCAACAAAGTATTCGGATACGATAACCACCCCGTCTATGGGAGTGAAACAAACATAGATGGTACTCGTCGCCGTCAGCACGTCGTCCGACGGATCAATAGCGAACAATCGAAGGTGGTGACGCGTGTGTTCGAAATGTATGCATCAGGGTTCGGGCTCGCGGGTATTGCCAAAGCGCTGAACGAGGACAGAATACCGCCCCCCCACGGTGGGACTCGTGGTTGGTGTCCGACTGCCTTGCGGGACATTCTCCAACGCGAACTGTACCGAGGGGTGGTGCTCTGGAATCGAACTCAGGCGATTCAGATCGGGGGGACGAGAAAGCAGCGGAAGCGGCCTGAGTCAGAGTGGCTTCGTATTGAGGCGCCTGAACTCAGGATCGTAACCCAGCCTCTCTGGGAGCAGGTCGAAGAACGCAGAACCCGAAATTTACAGGCCTACCTCCGGGGGGAGGGCGGACGTCTCCTCGCGCACCCGACGGGGGAAGATCGGCGTTCAGCGTACCTACTGAGCAGTATAGCCAAATGCGTCACATGCGGGGGGTCAATCGTCGCGATCAAACGCACGGCAAGACAGCGCTCCCCCAGAACCGTCTACCGCTGTGCCTATCACCATAAACGAGGAAAGACAATTTGCACCAACAACGTGGAGATTCGCCAAGACATCCTCGATTCGGCCATCCTTCACGCGATGAATGAAGCCCTTGATGAGCGAGTCCTTGAGGCTTCAGTTACGGTAGCCCTCGGACGGATCAGAGCTGAACAGGAGAAGTTCCCCGATCAGCGCCTCGCGCTTGAGCGGGAGCTCTCGTTAATCGAGACGCGGCTGCACCATCTCGTCGAATTGATTGCGAACGGCAGGGGTACGAACTCGGTGATCGACTCGCTCCATCAGGAGGAAGCCCGGAAGAAAGTTGTGCTACAGGAACTCTTGATGCGCGATAGCCTTGACCAAGTCGTCAACCTGGATGCCAAGCGCCTAGCAAAAGACCTCCGGAGCCGTCTCGGAGACATCCCCGCCCTTTTCGCTCGCCACGTACCACAGGCACGTCAGATGCTTCGAAAGCTCTTGGATGGACACATTATTTGTGAGCCGATCATGGAAGGGGGGAAAGCGGGGTATCGTTTCACGGCAACAGGAACGTTTGACCGTCTACTCACTGGGATGAAGGTGATCAACTATGGTGGTGGAGGGCAGGGGAATTGAACCCCCGACCCCTACGTTGCGAACGTAGTGCTCTCCCAACTGAGCTAGCCCCCCACTCGACCAACCGACAACCGGCGAGACGAACGCCTCACAGATCTGCGCATTATACACAACCATTCCCTGAGACTCTACCGGAAGTTCGTTCCGCAACGGAGTCAGAACGGGCCGATTACCGCATCGCCGACCGGCTTCCCCTGCTCGATCAACACACGGCGCCCCTCAACACGCAATCGCCCTTCGGCGAAGAGCTGAACCGCTCGCGGATAGATTGTGTGTTCCTGGACAAGAATCCGAGCCGCCAAGGTGTCGGAACTATCATCATCGAGAATCGGCACCGCCGCCTGAAGGATGATCGGTCCTTCATCCACGCCTTCCGTCACAAAGTGCACTGTACATCCAGCAAGCTTACAGCCCCACTCAATGGCTTTCTTCTGCACATCCAGCCCCGGGAACGAGGGCAACAGAGACGGATGGATGTTCATCATGCGATTGGCGAAGGCCTCTACCAACACTCTGGTCACGATCTTCATATACCCGGCTAATAGCACCAACTCCACGTCGTGCTGCCGGAGCACATCGAGGAGCGCGAGATCGTAGGCCTCGCGGCTATCGGGTCTGCCTGCATAGGGTTTGGGATCGATGAAGAGACCGGAGAGTCCGTGCCGGCTGGCTCGCTCGAGCGCCGGAGAATCTTTTTTATTGCTGATGACGGCGACAATCTTGGCCTGAACGGTCCCCGCTTCGATCGCGTCGATCACTGCTTGAAGATTCGATCCGCGCCCGGATGCCAACACGGCGACTCGCAGCGCATCCGTCCGCTTAGTCGACATACTCCACCAATGGACCATCGCCGGTCGATGACACGATGGTCCCGATCTGACAGGCCGGATCGCCCAACGATGTGGCCCGCGCAATCACCGCCTGAGCAGACGGCGCCGGTACCACGAGAATCATCCCGATCCCCATATTGAAGACACGATACATCTCTTCCCGTTCGACCTGTCCAAGCCTGGCAATCGCCTGAAAAATAGACGGCACGGCCCAGGCACTCCGCTGCACCTGAGCCCGGACACCAGAGGGAAATACGCGTGGGAGATTTTCGGTGATGCCACCGCCGGTGATATGGGCGATGCCCTTGATGGGATATTCCTGAATCAACGTGAGGACCTGTTTGGCATAGATTCTGGTCGGTGTCAGCAAGACATCCCCGAGCGGCCGATCGAGTTCCGGCAAGCGACTGGTCATGTCCAGCTTCGCCTTGTCCAACAAGACCCGCCGGGCCAGTGAATAGCCGTTACTATGCAAACCGGTTGAGGCGAGACCAATCAGCACATCGCCCGGCGCGATGCTGCGGCCATCGATCATCTTGGGCCGATCCACCACCCCGACGGCGAACCCTGCCAGATCATACTCGCCCTCGGCATAGAAGGAGGGCATCTCGGCAGTTTCTCCGCCGATCAAGGCGCAGCCAGCCTGACGGCAGCCCTCAGCGATCCCCTTGAGCACGGACTCAGCCTTGGGGACAGCCAGTTTTCCCGTCGCAAAATAATCCAAGAAGAACAGCGGCTCCGCGCCGCTAACCACGATGTCGTTGACGCACATCGCGACGAGATCGATCCCGACGGTATCGTGGCGATCCGTGAGGAAGGCAATCTTCAGCTTCGTTCCCACTCCGTCGGTGCCGGAGACAAGAACCGGCTCGGCATAACGATGAGCCTGCAGCCGGAACAATCCCCCGAACCCGCCGATGTCCGTCAGGACTTCAGGCCGGAACGTAGACCGTACCAACGGCGAAATACGGTCGACGAACTCGTCGCCCGCATCAATATCGACTCCGGCATCTCGATAGGTTGTCATAAGAGCGCGCATCTTAACGGACGACCCTTGCAGAGGTCAACGCACAGCCTCCCTTATCTCACAACAAGACACCGAGCCCAATTTCGCCTATACTGTCCTGTCGGCTTGACCACAGGGTGTACAGCCGCAACTTTCCCCTCATCTTACGAAGGAACAGGCCTATGCCCTATCGCCTTGCGCTCATTGGATGGCTTCTCATCACCCTTTCAGGCTGTGTTGAGCTCGACCAATCGTTGAAAGTGCTAGGGCTCCCGTCTGGAGGAGGACTCCTGGACGAGAGCAGAATCGCCGCGGGCCTCAAGGAAGCCCTGCAGATCGGGACCGGAAACGCGGTGAATGTGACGGGTAAGGTGGATGGATACTTTCACAACCAAGCGATCAAGATTCTGATGCCGGAACAGCTGCAGGCCTTCGAGAAAGGACTTCGTACCTTTGGTTTCGGTCCAGAGATCGACGATTTCGTGATGAGTATGAACCGGGCTGCAGAACGGGCCGCGCCACAGGCCAAACAGATTTTCCTGGGGACGATTCGAGAGATGTCCTTCGCCGATGCCAAACAGATTCTGAGCGGAAGTCAGACTGCAGCCACCGACTACTTTAAAGGCAAGACAACCGAGAAACTGACCGCCGCATTCCGGCCGGAAGTGGAAAAAGCGATGAACGACGTCGGCGTGACCAAGCAATACAAAGAACTGGTCAGCCACTTCAAGGCCATTCCATTCGCCAAAAGCGACTTAGTCGACATCGACCGCTACGTGGTGGGAAAGAGCCTCGACGGCCTCTTCATCATGCTCGCTGAGGAAGAACGGAAAATCAGAACGAACCCTGCTGCCCGAGTCACTGATCGGCTAAAAGAGGTCTTCGCAAAGGCCGGTCGCTCCTAGGTCTCCTTCGCAACTCCCGCACCGCCCCCAAGACAGCCGCTGCAATAGCCTCCTAGATTTCCGGCCGCATCTCCACTTCAAGCAGTTTGATCTTCCGGTGGAGATGGCTCCGCTCGATCTTCAAATCTTCCGCTGTACGGGAAATATTCCAATGGTGCTCGCGCAGCTTTCGCGCGATATAGTCCTTTTCAAACGCGTTACGCGCATCCCTGAGCGAATCGTACGCCTGAGTAAAGAGCGGGTTCACAGCAGGAATGGCCGCGTGGCTCCCGGACCCGCCGGGGCGCGCCTGCAACGAGTTAGCCGCCTGTGCCGCCTCGATGACCGGTCCCGGCACCATGATCATCAATCGCTCGATCAGGTTTCGCAGCTCCCGAATGTTCCCCGGCCATTCATATTGCTGAAAGACCGCCATCGCATCCGGTGCAATTTCTTTGCTCCGCAATCCCTGCTCCTCCGCATGGACCCTCATGAAATGGCGAATAAGTATCGGAATATCGTCCCGGCGCTCCCGGAGAGGCGGCACCACGATCGGCACGACGTTGAGCCGGTAGAAGAGGTCTTCGCGAAACGTGCCCTTCTCGATTTCTTTGAGCAGATCCTTATTGGACGCGGCTAAGACCCGGACATCCACCTTGAGGAGCTTCGCCCCTCCGACACGAGTGAACTGCTGTTCCTGTAACGCACGCAAGACCTTCGCCTGGGTGTTCAGGCTCATATCGGCGATTTCGTCCAGGAACAGCGTGCCCCCATCCGCCTGCTCGAACTGCCCGCGTTTCATCGAGGTCGCGCCGGTGAAGGAGCCCTTTTCATGCCCGAACAGTTCACTCTCGATCAAGGTCTCCGGAATGGCCGCACAGTTCACCGCCACAAACGGTCGAGTGGACCTGGCGCTCTGCATATGGATCGCTCTGGCGACCAGTTCCTTCCCCGTCCCGTTCTCCCCTCCAATCAACACGCGGCTATTCGTGGGGCCGGCCGTCTCGATCAACTGCCGCAGCTGTTGCATCGCGAACGACTGTCCCACCAGCTCGAACTTCCGTTGCACCGTCGTCCGGAGCGTCCGATTCTCTTGTTCCAGCCTATATTGGTCTAACGCATGTTTGACGCGGAGAATGACGTTCTCAAGCGACAGGGGCTTTTCAATATAGTCATAGGCCCCCAGCTTGATCGCCTTGACCGCCGTTTCAATCGAGCCATGCCCGGACATCATCATGACTTGTGCCGTCGGCGCCAACTCCCGGATCCGGCGCAAGGCTTCCATGCCGTCCATTTCAGGCATCCAGATATCGAGAATCATGAGGTCTGGAGGGTCCAGGGTGAAGGCGCGCAACGCCTCCACGCCGTTCTTCGCCACCGCAACCTCATACCCTTCATCCCGCAGAATACTGCTCAAGGATGTGAGAATCGCCTCTTCGTCATCTACCACTAAAATCGATGCAGACATGCCACCCCCGTAAACCCTCAGCAGTGATGAGTGATGGGTGAGGAGTGATCGGTGAGAAAGGTGACAATCTTTCGGCTCATCACCCGTCACCCATCACTCATCACTACTTCAACTAGACCGGTAACTCGAACGTGAACAGGGCCCCTTTCGGCTGGTTCTGCCCGGCCTGGATCTGTCCGTCGTGATCGGTAATGATGCGCCGCACGATGGCCAGCCCCAACCCTGTCCCCGTCTTCTTCCGCGTAAAGTATGGCACAAAGAGCTTCTCCTGGTCTTCCGGCGCAATACCCACGCCTTCATCCGCCACGCTCACCACGGCCCGCCGACGTTTCGTATCGTACTTGGTCGAGAGCCATACCCGCCCTTTTTGTTGCATGGCCTGAATGGCGTTATCCAGCAAATTGACCATGACCCGCTTGAGCTGCTCGCGGTCGAAATTGAGCGACGGGAGGTCTTCGTCCAATGACACAACCAGCTCAATATCTTTATGCGCCCCTCGATAGAGTGTCGTGACTTCATTGATCACATCGTGAAGCGATTGATGCGCCATCTGCGGAGTCGGCAGCCGGGCAAACTTCGAAAATTCGTCGACCATATGTTTGAGGCTCGTCACTTCGTTGACGATCACATTCGTGGTCTCATCGAAGATCGCATCGAAGTCCGGCGACTTCTCATAATATTTCTTCCGCAACCGCTGCGCGGACAATTGGATCGGCGTCAACGGGTTTTTAATTTCATGGGCCACCCGCCGCGCCACTTCCTGCCAGGCCGCCACCTTTTGCGCTTTGATCAACTCCGTCAGATCTTCGAACACCAGGACAATACCGAGATCCTTGTTCGACTCGTCCTTCATGCGCGAGCCGTGAAGCCCAATGGTCAAAAATCGCCCCTCGACCTCCATCGGTCCCTCGAGCGCCAACGTATCGCGCTGATCGGCCAGCATCCGATCGTAGACCGTCTGAAACAGTTCCAGCCCAAACTCTTTAAAGACCTCATTGGCCGGCCGGTCTCTAAGTCGATCCGCCGCAAGCCCGAGGATCCGTTCACCGGACGGATTGAAATTCGTGATCAGCCCATGCTTATCGATGGACAGCAAGCCCGCCGCAATCGTTTCGACCACGGTTTCAATATAGGCACGGCGGCGGTCGAGCTCGAGATTGTTGTGACGCAGCGAGATATTGGCCTCTTCGATCTTGGACTTGCTCCCCTGGAGATCTGCCGTCATGCGGTTGAACGACTCGATCAAGGTGCCGATTTCATCCGTCGCCTTAGCATCGATCCGGACCGAGAGATCGCCTTGCGCAATGGCCTCCGTCGCTTCAGCCAATCGTTGAATCGGCACCGTAATGCTCCGCGCGACATAGAACCCAAACCAGGTCGCCCCGAACAAAATGAGCACCGTGATCACGGCAACGAACAGATAGGCCCCGGCTTTGATCGGGTTTTTCATGGCCTTGGTCTGTTTGTATTCGTCGTACTGATGGCCGATCCCTTCCATCTTGGCCAGCAACGATTCGGGGACGAAGGCCTCCACCACCACTACGCCGCCGATCTCGCCGCTCCGCCCTGTCGCAGCGATGGGAGCCGCCGCCCGTACCAAGCGCCCGGTTTGGGCCTCCTGCACCGCGTTCACTTCCTGTTTGCCGTTAACCACTTGGAGCACCAGCTGGCCGATCGGCAAATCCAGCACCGATGAGGGCACGTCAGGGTCCAACGCCTTCGTCAGCGTTTCCATTTTGGCCGAGAAGACTTCAATGCCGGCCACGCCAAATTCCGCCCGCTTGCGCGCCATGGCCGCCACCAGCAAATCCCGCTGCTCTGCCAGCAGCATATCCTCACGGTAGATTTCATGGCTGATGGCCCTGGCGCTGTTCACCGCCAGGGTAATGTGGCCGGCATGCTGCATGCGCGCCACATCATACGAATCCCGCATGACCTGTTCGATCTGATCGCTGAACCACACATCGACCGCCTTATTGACCAATCCGCTCGCGACCAACGCCAGGAGCACGGTTGGAATGAGCGAGAATCCAATGAAGGACGCCACCAATTTGGTTCGAAATCCGGACCCGAAGAGCCGATGCCTTCGTTCGAAATACGCCTTGATGAGATTGCGGGAGAGCAGCAGCAGCAGCACCACAAACCCGATCAGATCGAGGTTGAGGAGCAGGAGCACAAACGCGTAGCTCGTTGTAGGCAGAAAGGAATCGGTTTCCTCGCCGCCGGGAACCACGATCTGAGAATAGTACAGCGTCAGCGCCAGGCAGGGGAGCAGGAAAATCAGGACAATCCAGACCGGCCGTAAATGCCCCTTCCGCCGTTCAGGCTCAGGACTCCGTCCGGATCGCTGAGAAGACTGAGACCCAGCAGAAGAGACCGCACCCCCTGGTACGGAACCAGTCACCGTCTTGGCCGAAAACAGGGGGCCTGTTTCTTTCTTACGCTCACTCACATTCGGTATTCCCTCTTGTCAGCGACTCGCCGTAGGAACGGGTCTACACGTACGATCCTTGATCAGGGTAACTGACAGACACGTCTGGAGTCGACCGGCAGGAGCGGGGCTACGATTTGGCAGTGAGACTCACGTACTTCATCCGAAGAGCGTAGAGCATATCCCGCAGCACCGCTTGTTCTTCCGTCGTGAGGTTGCCCGCGGTCTTCTGTTCCAAGACCGAGAGCAAATCGATAATGTCTTTGGCTTGCGGTAGATTCGGCGGCATCGGAGGCTGCTGAGGATCCAGCTGTTCCCCCATCAGCATCATCGAGGAACTGCCCAACGAAATGACGAACGATGAAAAGGAGACCGGAATACCGGAACCCTGAGGCGAATCGGAGGACGGCGCATGCGTATGCTGGTGAGGCTGCGCCTCGGACGCGGCAGGCGACGTGGAAGCAGGACGGTCCGGGGCACTCCCTCCCCGCCGATCACGAACGACAAATCCTTCTTCAGATTCCGTAGCCACAGGCTTCTCCCCCGCTCCAGATGCAGCGGCGGTACCCTACCATAGGCCCTTGATCGGCGCAAGACAGGCGAGCCGATAACGACTGGTAACGACTCAGGTAGATAGGCTGAAGGCTGGTAGAGGGAGGATTTCTTGCGCAACGAGGACTCATCTCCGTTTGAAGAGATCAAGGGGTACAGGGGTAACGGG
>VFKF01000238.1 GCA_009885705.1 Nitrospira sp.
AACCCGTCGTGCTCGTTGACCAGAATAGGAATGTCGGCCAGATGCAACGTATGCAGCGCCGCGCGCTGTTTGACGTCCTCGGTGCGCTGCCGGTCGGTGATCAATCGCACATCGACGCCCCGCTTCTTCGCAGCGACCATCGCCTCCACCGCGCGAGGTGTGGTCAGTCCATAGACCGCCACGTAGAGATAGCGTTTGGCATGGCCGTAGATCGTGACTAGTCGATCGAGTGGCGCATCCTCCGGTGCATAGTAGACCTCCACCGTGGCCGCCCAGCCGGTCCCAAGCGGAATCGTGAGCAACACGGCGACGAGAGTGAGCAACCGAATGATGGAGTGGGCAAGGACTGCGCTCATAGATGGCACGTGGCAGACCCGTTAATTAATTAATCGAGCTCAAACAACATTTTGAAATGTTCGTCCGTGGCCTCCCAGGCCTCGGGCGCCGTGGTGGCGAGCCATTGCTGCAAGAACTGCTTTTGGCCAGGCGTGAGCAACTGTTTGATCTGGTGTGTGCGGCCCTGGAGGGGTTGGAGAAATCCGACCCGCTTCTGAAAATCCAACGTGGCCGTGCGGACATACATGTTCGTAAAGATCGTCGGTTTCTCGTCTTCCCCCTCGCCTTGAATCCACACGGATAAAAACTTCTCTAATTGGAGTCCGGCGCTATCCATGGCGGGATCGGTATCGTGAAACAGCTCATTTTCGGATTCTTTGAGCGGAATGGCCTCAGCAGACCGGAACATGAAATTGCGTTTCCACATGCAATCACGCCTCCAAAAGATGGCATAGTGGCGGCGGATCACAAACAAAGTCAAGCCACGAACCAGCCCATGTCGTTGCCTTGACAACGGCAAAGTCCGTTTGATAACGTGTTGAAATTGTTTAATCTCTGGGCCATATTAGGAGTCTTCATGCAGGTCAAAATCAATGGCAAGCCAGAAGAGATTTCAGGAGGAACGGTCCTCGACCTTCTCCAGACCAAAAAAATCGAACCGCAAATGGTTGCGGTCGAAGTCAACGACACCGTGTTAGACCGGAATCTTCTCGCCACCACCAGCCTGAACGAGGGCGACCGGGTCGAGTTCTTGTTCTATATGGGAGGTGGCCGGTGACGATGCCGCTGCACAAGGATATTACCGAACTCATCGGGCGGACTCCCCTTGTCCGTCTGAACCGGCTTTCGCCTGCTGGCGGAGCGACGATCTATGGAAAGGTCGAGTTCTTTAATCCTGGCGGAAGCATCAAGGACCGGATCTGCCTCAACATGATCAACGAGGCGGAACGCCTGGGCCATTTGAAGCCGGGCGGCACGATCGTCGAGCCCACGAGTGGGAACACCGGGATCGGGCTGGCATTGGTCGCCGCGGTCCGTGGATATAAGCTGATTCTCGTCATGCCGGAGAGCATGAGCATGGAGCGGGCCAGTCTCCTCTCGTCCTACGGCGCGCAGCTCGTCTTGACGCCGGCCTGGGAAGGGATGAAGGGCTCGATCCGCGAGGCGGAGAGCATCATCGCGCAAAATCCGTCGTACTATATGCCGGATCAGTTTTCCAATCCGGCTAATCCGGCGATGCATAAGAAGACGACGGCGATCGAAATTCTCGAATCGCTCGATGGAAAGATCGATGCGTTTGTCGCGGCAGTCGGCACGGGCGGCACGATTACCGGATGCGGAGAATTGTTCAAGGAACGGAATCGCGACGTGAAGGTGATCGCCGTGGAACCGGCCGGGTCGCCGGTCTTATCGGGCGGAGAGCCGGGGCCGCATAAGATTCAGGGTATCGGCGCAGGGTTCGTCCCGAAAGTGTTGAACCGGGCCATCATCGATCGGGTGATGACCGTGACCGACGACGAAGCCTATCAAACGGCCAAGCAGCTTTCGAAGAAAGAAGGTCTCCTGGTGGGGATCTCCGCGGGAGCCAATGTGTTCGCCGCACAGAAAATCGCACAGGAGTTGGGACCGGGTAAGAATGTGGTCACGATCCTCTGCGATACGGGCGAGCGGTACATCAGCATCGAAAAGTATTTCAACATCTAGTGACGGGTGATGAGTGATGGGTGACAAGATCACTAGGACGAAGGCATTCCGGAAATATTCACTCATCACGCATCACTGATCACACATCACGAGCCCAAATGGAATTTACCGAAGATCAAATATCACGCTACAGCCGCCATATTCTCCTGCCAGAGGTGGGTGGCAAGGGACAGAAGAAGATCGCGAAGGCCAAGATTCTCCTGGTCGGTGCGGGAGGCTTGGGCTCACCTGCTGCCCTCTATTTGGCCGCGGCCGGAGTCGGCACGATCGGACTTATCGATAGTGACGTGGTGGACCTGACCAACTTGCAACGTCAGATTCTCCATCACACGTCCGATGTGGGCCGCCCGAAAGTCCTCTCGGGCAAGGAGAAAATTCAAGGCTTAAATCCCGACGTTCAGGTCTCGATGTATGAAGAGCGGCTCACCGCGGGCAATGCGCTGAAGATCATCGGCGAGTACGATGTCGTGATCGACGGGGTCGACAACTTTACCGCCAAGTTTCTGATCAACGACGCCTGCTTCTTTGCCGGGAAACCGTTGGTCCACGGCGGCATCCTCCGCTTCGATGGACGGGTGACAACCATTGTGCCGAAGCAGTCCGCCTGTTATCGTTGCGTGTTCAAGACGCCGCCGCCGGCCGGGCTGGTCGCCTCCTGCCAGGAAGCGGGCGTAATCGGCGTGTTAGCCGGCATCATCGGCACGATCCAGGCGACGGAAGCATTGAAACTAGTCTTAGGCATCGGGCAGCCGTTGACGAACCGATTCCTGGACTTCGATGCACGCAAGACCCAGTTCAGAGAGATTAAGATCAAGCGAAATCCCGATTGCGCCCTCTGTGGTGCGCACCCGACGATTACCGAATTGTTC
>VFKF01000040.1 GCA_009885705.1 Nitrospira sp.
CCCGTGAACAGTCGTTCGCGGTTAGCCCACAAGCGCGCGCGCCGCTCCGGTTCCCGCTGGATGATTCGTATCGCTGTCGTCGCAGCGGCCGCCGAACTTGGTGGCGGCGCTGTGGTGAATATGAACGATCGGCTCGTGTTCATCAGATACTGGATCAACGTCGAGGGACCGGCGATGTATGCGCCACTACTGCCGAAGGCCTTGCCCAACGTCCCCATCTGAAGTGGGATCTCTGCCTCAAGCCCGAAATGTTCGACCGTCCCTCGCCCATACGGACCCATCACGCCTGTGCCGTGGGCATCATCGATATAGAGATCGGCCTCATACTCCTGGGCGAGCCGGTTGAGTTCTGGCAACGGTGCGAGGTCCCCGTCCATACTGAACAGGCCGTCGGTCACAATCAGGGTTCGGCGTGTTTGACGCCGTGCCGCGAGAAGAGATCGTAGGTGATCGGTATCGTTGTGACGATAGATGCGAAAGTCGGCTGTGCTCAGTCGGCATCCGTCGATCAGGCTGGCATGGCAGAGGCGATCGGCTAGGATCAATCCCCCTTGCCCGATCAATGCAGGGATGGTACCGATGTTGGCCTGATAGCCGGAACCATAGGTCAGGGCGGCCTCTGTTCCTTTGAACTGTGCCAATGCGGTTTCCAATTCCTGATGCGGTGGCAATGAACCTGAGACCAACCGTGCGGCCCCAGCTCCGGCCCCAAATCGTTGCGTCGCCTCGACGGCGGCCTGGATCACCTCCGGATGCATGGCCAGTCCTAAATAATCGTTCGAGGCGAAGAGGAGGATGTGTCGTCCCGCCATGTCAACGACCGGGCTGACGCCAGAATGGAGCGGCGTGAGCCGTCTCGTGAGGTGTTGCGCGGCCAACTCGTCGAGCTGTTTCTTAAACATAGGGTCTGATTACCATCTGAAAACTGAGAGAAACCCGCTGCCTCATTGACAAGCTTATGACATCCTTAGTATAAGGCGCGGACATTATTTTGCGAAACGGGCTTCGCCCTCTCCGACGAATCTATCCATGAGCTACCGTATTAAGATCCCGGCAAAAGTTCTTCCGGTCGATGAAGCCCACATGCTGAGCGGGCTTGACCATGCGTTCCACCGACTCCAAAACTATCGACGCCCCATACTGGTTGGTTTTGGGGTGTTGGTGCTTGCGGCTGCTGTGGTTGGCGGGGTGTTCTACGTTGACCGCCAAGCCGCGCAGAAGGCTCAGGAACTTGAACGTGAGGCGATGCGCTTCTTGACCGCTCCTTCCGCCAGCGATCCTCAAAAGGCCGATCATGCGCTCAAGGAAGCCATCGCGCGGTACCGGCAAGTGGTCGATCAATATCCTCGAACCCCCTCAGCACCACTGGCGTTGTATCATTTGGGAAATACGCTGGTCCAGACCAATGAGTTGAGTGCGGCCATTGATGCCTATCAGCGATTCTTGATGTTGTACGGTTCGAATCCCTCAATGGCAGGGCTCGTACAACAACGGTTGGCCTATGTGTATTTGCTGAAGGGGGACCGAGATCTCGCCGTCAAGGCATTGACCGGCATCTTGGAGACCCCCGGCACGCTGAATCGAGATCAGGCTTTGTTTGAGTTGGCGCGGTTGGAAGAGTCTCAGGCGCGGCCAGAAGGGGCGTTGGCCCATTATCAGGAGCTGATCAAGACCTATCCAAGCTCTCCCTTCACCAGCGAGGCCACGATTCGGACGAAGATCATGGATGTGAAGAAATATCAGGAATCGACGCCTGCACCCTCGTCGATGGCGCCGGCTGGTGCTGCACCGCAGAAGAGTTCTGCCTCTCCTTCTCCCACGTCCGGCAAGAAGTAATCTTAGCCGGCAGCGTTCCGCGTTGATCCCTGCAGCCTATTCTGAAAGCCTGTTACTGCGCCACAGGTGTGCTCCCGATGTTCTCGCGGGCTAACCCCACATCGTTTTTCGCAATCTATTCAGCCGGTAGGCTGATCGCTGACTTGGCTTGGGCGGTGCACTCTGCCCTGTGATCAGGGGATAGGGGAGGCCGAATTTAGCGGCTGATGACGAGGAAGTCGCCTGGTCGA
>VFKF01000189.1 GCA_009885705.1 Nitrospira sp.
CGTGTAATGGTTTGCGGGCTTTCGAGCATGAAGGACAGCAGCTCACGGAACAGCTGTTCCATGAGATCGTCGACGAAGTCGTCGTCTGCCAGCACTTTCCTCGCGAGGGTGGCATCATCCTTCACGAAGGCGTCGATGCTTCCTTTCACCATCGTTCGCGCCCACCGTCCCATACGCGGGATGTCGATATAGGGCTTCAGCTGGGGTTCTTCGTTCAGCTCGATCGCCCGCTCACAGACATTTTCTGCCAGGTCGCTGATGCGCTCGAGTTCGGTGGCGATTTTCATCGCGGTGGTGATCAGGCGCAAGTCTCGCGCGGCCGGCTGATGGAGCGCCAGCAGGCGGATGCAGTCTTCGTCGATCTCCACATCCAAAGCGTTGACCTGGTGATCCCGCTCGATCACCTGTCTGGCCAGGGCCGAATCGCGGTTCACCAATGCGGTGAGCGCCTTGTCGATCTGATCTTCGGCCAGACCAGCCATGCGCAGGAGCTTGGTTTTCAGCTCGACGAGTTCTTCGTCAAAATGGCGTTGTCTCATAGGGTTCAACCAAATCGTCCGGTGATGTAGTCTTCGGTCTGCTTCTTGGAAGGTGTCGTAAAGAGCTGTTTGGTGAGGCCAAACTCCACCAATTCTCCGAGGTACATGAATGCCGTCCAATCGGACACCCGCGCCGCCTGCTGCATATTGTGTGTCACGATCAGGATTGTCACACGACTTTTTAAGTCGAGCAATAATTCTTCAATACTGGCCGTGGCGATCGGATCGAGCGCGGATGTCGGTTCATCCAACAACAACAGTTCGGGATCGGTCGCCAAGGCCCTGGCGATACAGAGCCGTTGTTGCTGGCCGCCGGAGAGGGAGGTCGCCCGAGCCGTCAACCGGTCCTTGACCTCTTCCCACAGGGCGGCGCTTCGCAAGGCCTGTTCGACCTTTTCATCCAAGAGCTGCCGTTCACTGGTCCCTCGTACTCGTAATCCGTAGGCGACATTGTCATAAATGGACTTGGGGAAGGGGTTCGGCTTTTGAAAGACCATGGCGATCCGCATTCGCACTTCGATCGGATCGACCTCACGTGCGAGAATATTGCGTTGATCCGGGTACAGGAGAATTTCACCCTCGTAACGGTTTCCCGCATAGAGGTCGTGCATTCGATTAAAGCAGCGGAGAAAGGTGGATTTTCCGCAGCCCGACGGCCCGATCAAAGCGGTGATCTGATATTCGGCGATGGGGAGCGACAAGTTCTTTAGCGCCAAGCGGTTTCCATAGGAGAAACTGAGGGCGCGAGTCTCTGCCTTGAGGGGTGTGGGCCATTCCTGAGGGTGCGTCGAGTTGGCGACATCCATGTTACCAGCTCACCTGCTTTCGCATCCGGTATCGCAAGTAGATCGCCAGGCCATTCATCGTCAGGGTCATTCCGACCAACAGCACCCCGGCAGCTGCGGCATTACCGGCGAAGTCCTCGCCTGGTCTCGACACCCATCCGAACATTTGAATCGGCATGATCGTAAAGGGGGAGAGGAGCCAGTCAAAAGAAATGTACGGAGGTTGGGTCGTGAATGGGGCCGGAGGCAAAAAGGCAATAAACGTCAGGGCGCCGATGGTGACGATGGGGGCCGTCTCTCCAATAGCCCGGCTCAAAGCCAGGATAATGCCCGTCAAGATACCGGCGGCTGAATAGGGGAGGACGTGATGCGAGACCGTCTGCCATTTGGTGGCACCCAATCCATAGGCCGCTTCCCGGATCTCGACTGGAATCGCGCGAATCGCTTCACGCGTGGTGACGATGACGACCGGCAGAATCAAGAGTGCCAAGGTGAGGCCTGCTACCAGGATGCTTTCACCAAGGCCCAGGATGTAGACGAACAGCCCCAGCGCCAGCAAACCGTAAATGATCGAGGGCACACCGGCCAGGTTCGTGACCGTGACCTCGATCAATTCGGTCATCCATGTTTTTCGCGCATACTCTTCCAAGTAGATGGCCGCCGCCACACCCAGCGGTATGCCTACGACCGCCGTGACCAGCATGATCAAGGTCGAACCGACCCAGGCCGGTAGAATGCCCGCTTGCGCGGCGTGACGAGAGGGATATGACATGAGGAACTGCCAGTCGATTTGACCGACACCTTGATACAGCAGCGCCCCGAATAAAAGAGCGAGCGTTCCGACTGCGACGGTCAATGAGCCGAGCCCCACGATTTTGAACAGGGCCTCGGCGAACTTGCGCCGAGCGATGGAAGGAGTGGAATGGGGCAATGATGGTGTGGACATCAGTAGACCTCCCGAAACCGCTTCCGCAGAACATGTCCGAGAATGTTGAAGGCAAACGTCATTAGGGCCAGGACGAGTCCGGCGGCAAAAATACTTTGATAGCCAATGCTGCCATGGGGCAGATCGCCGAGCGCCACTTGGACGATGTAGGCGGTGATCGTGGCTGCCGGCTCCAGGGGGTTCCAGGTCAAATTCGGATTCTGCCCCGCCGCGATCGCCACCACCATGGTTTCGCCGACCGCTCGTGAAATGCCGAGGACATAGGCAGCTACGAGGCCGGAGGTGGCTGCCGGCACCACCACACGCCAGGCGGTCTGGAGTCGAGTCGCGCCCATCGCGTAGGAGCCTTCCCGTAACACCATCGGGACCGCGCGCATCGCATCCTCACTGAGCGAGATCACGAAGGGCATAATCATAATCCCGATGACGATACCGGGACCGAGCATATTGAACACCGGGAGATCGGGCCAGACCCGTTGGAGGGCAGGGGTCACGACGAGCAACGCGAAGTACCCGTACACGACGGTCGGAACCGCGCCCAGAAGCTCTAAGGTAGGCTTCATGATTTCCCGTAAACGAGACGAGGAAAACTCTGACAGATAGATCGCCGCCACCGTCCCGAGAGGAATCGCCACGAGCAACCCAACCGCACTAGTGACGAGGGTGCCGGCAAGGAGCGGTAAAATCCCATAGTGAGGATTGGCAAAGAGGGGGGTCCAGAGTGTATCGGTAAAAAAGTCCAAGAGCGGGACCGTTTTGAAGAACCCGATCGACTCAGACAGCAGCACAGCGATAATCGTCACCGTCGTCGCAACGGATGTCAGGGCGGCAAGAAAGAGCCCGCCCTCGATCACCCGTTCACGTCGCTGACGCGCACGTCGACGAGCAGCCGCTTCTTCGATAGCATCCGGCTTACTGATAGGAATCGCCTCCTGCTCTGCCACACTGGATGTGTCCATCAACCGACCAAGCCTTTCCTCTCACAGGATGCTGAAAAAGTCCGCCAGCGGCGTTCTCGCTTCACGAAGAGGCTCAACGTACCACAAGGGTACGACTCGCCTCTTCGCTCGCTGCGGCCTTGCTGGACGGCCTTTTTGAGCATCCTGTGGTTGTTCTGGCCGCAATACCACTCTGAGTATGTTGGCCATTTTTCGCATATACAGAGTTTTTTCGCAGCCTGCTAGACAGCATTTCGAGCCAGAGCCCGAGCGAACATCTCATGAGTCCTACCGTTTCGGAGGACGGCTCATGATTTCTTCGACCGCCAGTCCCACTTCAGGCACACCGCCGAAACCGGTGCCCAGCACGCCTTTTTTGAAGCGCTCACGGGCCATGCCATAGGCTGGCTCCGGCAAAGGGATATAGCGGACTTCTGCGATCAGTTTCGGCCCTTCCGTCAGGTAATAGTCGACGAAGTCTTTGACCTCTTGGCGCTTCGCCGCCGCCTCACTGACATACATAAAGAGGGGCCGCGACAGGGGCAGGTAATGGCCTTTGACGACATTCTCTGCACTGGGCAGCACTGGTCCGCCCTTTCCGACAATGGCCACTGCTTTTAGCTTTTTCATCTGTGCGGCGTAATAGGCAAAGGGGATATAGCCCAGCGCGTTCTTGTTATTCTCGATGCCCTGCACGAGCACGTTATCGTCTTCGCTCGCGGTGTAATCGCCTCGGCTGGCTTTGGCCTTTCCGACGATGGCATCGGTAAAGTAATCGAAGGTGCCCGAATCGGACCCCGCGCCAAAGAGCACAATCGGTGCATCCGGCCATTCGGAGTGGATCTGGTTCCACTTGGTAATTTTGCTCTGGGCCGCCGGCTCCCAGATTGTTTTCAGGTCTTCCACCGTGATGGAGGTCATCCAGGTATTCTTCGGACTCACCGCCACCGTCAAGGCATCGAAGGCGATAGGCAGCTCATAATAACCAATGCCATTCTTTCTGCAGAGGTCCATTTCTTCTTTCAGGATCGGCCGGGAGGCATCTGCAATGTCCGTCTCACCCCGGCAGAACTTCTTGAATCCACCGCC
>VFKF01000306.1 GCA_009885705.1 Nitrospira sp.
GTGAGGGGATCGTCGGGCCAGGAATGTTTGGGGTAACGGCCGCGGAATTCCTTTCTCACTTCGAGGTAGGCCGTTTTCCAGAAGCTGGAGAGGTCCTTCGTGATCTGGACTGGCTTGCGTGCGGGTGAGAGGAGATGCAGCATGACCGGAATCTTTCCATCGACGAGGCGAGGAGTTTCTTTGCAGCCGAACATTTCTTGTAACCGCACGGCCAGAATCGGCAAATCAGGCGTCTCATATTCCACACGCACGTTCGATCCGCTGGGGACTGTCAGATGGGTGGGAGCCCATTGTTCGAGTTGGCGTGCCTGTTCCCAGGAGAGAAATGCATGCAACGGTTGGGTCAGATCGAGCCGGGTGACACGGTCGAGCGTTGTGAGCCCCGATAGATAAGGCCCGAGCCAGTCGTTGAGGGTCTGTGTTAAGGCTTCGTCAGACAGGTCCGGCCATCGTGATTCTTGTCCCTCGATCTTGCGGAGAAATGCCACGCGCGCCCGCCATTGCCGAAGTTCCGGTGTCCAGGCCAGCTTGTCGAGTCCCGTCCGACGAATGCCCTTCAATAATGCCTCCGATATCATCGAAGGATCCGGCTTCGAGAGCCCCTGCTCAGACAGAACGAGTGCACTCAATCGGCGCTGTCTTGTCGCACGGACCACCTCTGCTGTCTCATCCCACGAGACTGTATCCACCACTCGAATCTGGTCCGCATAGAGGGTTTCAAGATCGTGAAGGCTGACCGGTGCGGCCAGATCGATCCTGGCCCATTGCTGCCCTCCGTCCAGGTCAGCAATGACGAGATATGCTTCCGATCCGAGCGGATCGGGGTTTTGAAAGAGGGCGCCACGGCCATTGGCCATGAGATAGCGGGAGTTGTTTCCCTGTTGGCGTTGGGCGATGCGATCGGGATAGGCCAGTGCGAGCAAGAGGCCGACTTCATCGAGGCAATCCTGCCGATTGGGACGAGCCGATCGCGGAAGTTGTCGTTGCCAGAGCTCGGCAGTGCGGGCCACTCGCTGACAGGCACCGCGGTCGACGGTCGCACCGGCCGCGTGGTCGTGCTGTCCATGTAAGACATCCAGGCGGAGCCGCAGATCGGCGTTGCGCCAGCCGGAAGGACCCCGCAGAATATCGCGCTCGCTCAGCAGGGCGGCCAGTTCACAGGCCAGATGCCCAAGCTGCAACGGCACAGACTTGATCAGCATATGGGCGAGCCGTGGATGGAGCGGCAGCTCGGCCATCTGTCGTCCATGAGCAGTGATCTGTCCTTCTCCGTTGAGTGCGCCCAGGCTTGTGAGCAACTCTCTCGCCTGGGCGACGGCACCGGCCGGCGGGGGAGTGAGCCAGGACAACTCGGCGGGATTGGCCGTCCCCCAGAGGGCGAGTTCGAGCAACAGTGGCGCCAGGTCTGCGTCGAGCATTTCCGGCGGGCGGCGAGGGGCCAAGGATTGGTGCTCCGCCGAGGTCCAGAGACGAACACAGACGCCCGGTTCGAGACGACCGGCCCGGCCGCGCCGTTGCTCGGCAGAATCCTGAGTCACGCGAATCGTGTCCAGTCTGGTGAGTCCCGAGCGAGGATCGAAGCGGGGCACGCGCAACAAGCCGGCGTCGATGACGACGCGGATCCCATCAATCGTTAGACTGGTTTCGGCAATCGACGTGGCTAGCACGATTTTTCTCA
>VFKF01000181.1 GCA_009885705.1 Nitrospira sp.
ACTGCCTGAGATTGTGGAGCGAGGATGCACGTTCATAGACTGACCGACAAGTCGTGGTCTGCCAGCTCGCAGCGCCATCATCCGTTTGGGAAATGGACCCTGGCGCGATCTTTCCAAGTCGGCGAGAGAGGCTCGTAGGGACTCAGCGATCAGCCACGCGAGCTTCAGATTCGGACTCCAATAGACCGCATCGCGGAGCCGATCGACGAGATCGCCAGGGAGGCTGACGGTAAGCCTGACCGTGCGAGGCTGTCGACCATCAGACTTTGTCGACTCGGACGACGGACTCGCGGCTTGGAGAAGTTGTTCCTTGGGCGTGCTCTGCGGAGTGGTTCGTGGCATTCGGGGCATCATCTCTCCCATCGGTCTATTGTATGACAAGGCTGTCGATGTGATCTGTTCAGGCCTGAGACTCCGACGTGCTTAACAGCCTTGATCAAGCTGGAGGGCCGCGCCGCTCCTGAGGGGCAGGACGCGGCCCTGATGGCGGAAGCGCGTGGCAGTGGGAGGGCTCCGGATGGGCACAATCCAGAGGTAGTCCTACCTGCGTGAGAGGCATATGCCTCTTGGGTGGGGACCCACCGGCAATTCGCTTCGCCAACAGTCCCGCCCATGATCATCGGCTTCGTGCCATTCATTTCTCCCATCGAGTGATACTAGGCTACAGCAACCCTCGTACCAGAGATCTCGTCACGGAGAGGCTCAGAGAGAAATGCTGTAAGTTATTGAGTAGATGATGTTTAGAGAGGGGGCACGAAAGATATGCCGCCAGTACAGAGGCGTATCTGATTCAGTACGCGATTTATCCTGGAGGATACAGGCGTAGGGAGAATGCGAGAGATGGAGATGAGGATGCGTGTGAAATGGAACGCAGTCTACTGGTGGAGATGTTTCATGGCAGCGGCACAGAGGATGATGAAGAAGCCGATCCAGAGTGCAGCTCGCTGAAAGGGGATCGCTTCGTAGGTTACTTCTTCATCTGCATCCGCGTCATCGGATTTGAAGATCACGGTATAGAGGAAGAGTGTCAGGAGGCAGAGGACGAGAAACAATTTGATGAAGAAGACGGTCAGATATTTGGCGTGGTGTTGGATTCCGCTGCCGGTTTGCGAGGTGATGACCTGATTGACATAGTGAAAATTGATGCCGCCGGTAAATAGGAGGACGACGAGTAGGATGCCTGCGACTTTCTTGTAATGCTGATAGAACGCGTCGGTGATCGGCTTGATCTGTTCCTTGGCGACCGCCTGTTTCAGTCCCGGGGTGACGGCCATGACGAGGAACGCGAGTCCACCGATCCAGATCACCGCAGACAAGAGGTGAAACCAGTGGTTGATAATCGGGATCAAGGTGTTGAGGTCGGTGACAATGCTTTGAAGTGCGTCCATAAGAGCCGTTATACGTGAAGCGTGAAGCGTGAAGCGCAAGGATGTTTCTTCATGGCATCTTCTTTTCTACGAGATACGTTTCACGATCGACGAGCGACGGTCTGTCAGGGCCGGAACATCGGCGCGTCGTTGCCGAAGCGCTTCTTGCGAAGCTCTTCCATCAACTCAATGGTAATCAGGGGAATGCTATTCTCGCGCGCATGTTTTTCGACGCCCTTTTTCACCATGGCACGCAGGAAATAGGGAATCTTGTTGAGCCGTGATTCTGAGTCCGTATCCCAGGCGATATCGCCCTCTTCCGGCGTATTGAAGGCGACTTTGATCTTCTCGCCCCCCTTCGGCGTGTAGAGACACCATTCATCTTCGTCCAGCCAATCACCGTGATCGACGTAGGGGCGCGCACGGCAGCCGCCGCAGATGTCAGTATATTCGCAATCGCCGCATTTGCCTTTGAGTTGCGGGTAGCGGAAGGAGTTGAAGACGTCGGACTTTTCCCAGAGATCGGCGAAGCTGGTCTCGCGGATGTTCCCAGCTGACAGAGGCATGTAGGGACAAGGGGTCAATTCGCCGTTGGGGGTCACACGCGCATAGTTGGTGCCGGCGAGGCAGCCGCCGCCCATATAGCCCGTCGCTTTGGTGATCGGGGAGTTCGGATCTTTCTCATACGCCAGTCGCTTGAAGTGCGGCGCGCAGCGGGCCCGGACGAGCATGCCCTTGTAATTATCCTGACAGTTGACGAGGTAGCCGAGCACTTCTTCATACTGAGCCGGGGTGATGTCGGTGAGTTCTTCGCCGCGGCCGGTACAGACCATGAAGAAGACGTTCAACACCTTGGCGCCCAGTTGATGCGCCCAATCGATCACCGCGGGCAGCTCCTGGTAATTCATGGGCTGGGCGCTGAAGTGGACCTGGAAGGCCAGCCCGTTTCGTTTGCAGGCCTCGATGCCGGCGAGCGCAGCTTCCCATGCGCCGGGGACGCCGCGAAATTGGTTATGTTTCTGGGGATCGAGCGAGTCGATGCTGATGCCCATGCCCATCACGCCGATCTCGACCAGGTCCTTCGCCATTTGGTCGTTGATCAACATCCCGTTGGTCCCGAACACGACCATGAAGCCGTGTTTCACCGCGTGGCGAGCAATGTCGAGGATGTCGGGGCGGACGAGCGGTTCGCCGCCCGTGATGACGATGAGGCAGCCCTTGTTGACCTCGGCAATCTGATCGATGAGCTTGAAGCATTCTTCGGTCGAAAGTTCGTCGTCCCCGCCGGCGGACTTCGTCGTCGCGTCGAGATAACAATGGTCGCACTTGAGATTGCAGCGTTTCGTGAGGTTCAGGGCAAGCAGATAGGGCTTGAAATCGTCGACGGTCCTGCCATCGTGCGGGGCCGGGGCAGTGGACGATGGAGAGATGAACTTCGTCACCTGTTGCTGAATAGAACCGAGCGTGCCGCCCAGCGTCTGGAAATTGAGGACCGGCAGCGACCGTCCCATCAGTGGCTGGCCCCGGACTTCGATGCACCGGTCAGGTTCGCAATCATGTCCTTCAGATTGCCGGTCTTCATGGCGTCTGCCATGTAGTCTTTGGCTTGCTCGATGCCTTCATTGGCCACTTCGGCCGTAATGGCCGTGACGCCGATCTTGTCGGCATGTTTTTCGATCAGGGCGCGGGTACATTCGCGCATAAATCCCTCTGGCGCCCGTTCAAGCCTGGCTTGTGCGTCAGGAGACCAGGTATAGGGAGAAGCGACGGCTGGTTCCGCCACATGGCCATTCCCGTTTCCATTTTCATGGCCGTTTTCGTGAGAAGCGGTTGCGCCATTGGTACCGTTTGTCGCAGCGGCGACGGTCGCCTGCGCGTCGGTTGAGGCGCCGGTTCCCTTGTTCGCGAAGATGGGAGTGTAGTCTTCCGAGGCCGCTTCCTGAATCATCGGTGCCGCATATTCCAGCGTGATCGTGGTCATGCCGAGCTTGCGAGCGGTCTTTTCAATTTTGGCCTTGGCGCGCCGGCGTTGGAAGCCGGCAGGGACTGCACGGATGCCTTCTTTGGCATCCTTGGTCCATTGCATAGGGACGTCATCGTAGGCCAGATCGGTTTCAATCACTCCTTCAGCGTTCGCGGCTGCTTCGAAGATGGTCTTATCGACCAGCTTGAAACGTTCGCCGCCGGCGGCGCAGACCGGGCACTTCACGGGCGTTTCGCCCTTCCCGATGTAGCCGCATCCGTCGCAGACGAAGTAATCCTGGTTCATCCGGTCCAGGTAGCCTTGAGTCGCTTCACTGACTTTCGGCTTTTCTTCCACGATCTCGGTCATCATGCCGCTGAGCGTCGAACCCATGAGGTCTTTTGCCACGGACTCGTCGGCCTGCATCTTGTCGCGGTCGATGCCGGCGGCATCCAGGCTGCCACCCAGCGCGCGCATGGCGTCCATCGCGCCCTTGGGCAGGATGTGTCCGATGGCCGTATCGACGACCGTGTTGCTGATGATGGTATGGCCCTTTTCGATGGCATAGCGATGGATGGCAGTCTTGGCCACGCCTCTGGCGAAGATCGGGATCTTTTCCATGCGGCGGAGGGCTTCTTCCGTCCAGGCGATGGTGTATTCCGCCAGGGTATCGATCGGGGGTACATATTTCCGGTTCGACACCAGGATATTGCAAGGCGCGGCGCGCAAGAGATTTTCGGTGTTGCTGCCGATGTCCATGTCTTCGTCGCTATGCACGCCGATCCGACCGACGATGAGCAGGGCTGGGATATCTTTCCGCACATATTGAATGATCTTTTCGAAGGCCTTGCCGTCCAGCAGGGTCGTTTTGACGTCGGTCTTCTCGGCTTGGGCGATTTCGCGGCAGATGTCGAGGTGCGACTGGTAGATCTTCGCCAGGCCGCTGTCGATGATTTCTTCGTGGAGCTTTTCCTGCTCCTTGAATCGGAACACCTTGCCGGCCTCCTCGTTGAGGACGCCCGAGATGCTATGGAAGGCGGCATAGTGGAAATAGGGATCGAAGGCGGAGATGGCTTCGACCGGCATGTTGAAGGCTTTGCCCAATGCCAGACCGGTCATGAGCCCGCCGAAGGAGTAGGGGCTGCCGTCTACGGCGACGACGATTCTGCCTGCGGTCATGGGCTGTGTCTGCTTGACGATCAGCATGTCAGAGTTCCGCACCCGACGCAGCACACGCTCGGTATTGCTGCCGATCACGCTGTCCTTCACCGCGCCGACACCCAAGGCGCCCATAATCACCAGCTCGTAGGCATTGGTATTGATGTCTTCGGCCAAGACTTTCCAGTTCCGGCCTTCGAGCGAGCGGCGCTCGATCGGCAGGTTGTTTTCCGCGCATTTCTTGTCGACGTAGTCGAGGTAGGAGTCGGTAATGATCTGGAGTCCACGGGTAATCAGCGAGTCGTGGATCTGGCGCTGACGGTCGAGCTCTTTTTCATCGTGGTACTCTTCGGGCAAGCCTGCTTCCATCTGCTTGAAGCGCTTGTCGTGCATCTTGGCCGCGTAGACGTGGCTACCCACGATCTTCGAGCCAAAGGCTTTGGCGAAGTGCACGCCGATGTCGACGGCGGTGTTGGAATGGTCGGAGTTATCGACCGGCACATAGATCGTCTTATACATTGAAAAGTCTCCTCCGGATGCCCTCCAGGCCAGGGCGAACGAGAGTAATTGTCAAAAATTCCAAACGGTTGACGCAGGTCACCAGCCTCACGGAACGCGCATGATAGCACCGGCCCAAAATGGAATGCAAGGTATCGAATGGGGTAGGCGAACGGGATTTAGACCCCCCGCGTGACAGCGGATTTGTCGCCAGAATCCTTTGCGGCACGAAGCGATTGACGGGAGCGGAGGATTTCTTCCAAGGAGAGGAGGGCGTCGCGCCCGGAGTTCCCCTCGATCCCCCTGATCAGGCTCTTGTCGGCATAGGGGCCGGACTCTTTGGGAGCTTGGGAGAGAGAGCCGGTCCATTTCCGCGGGTCCTTGCTGCCATCTTTTCGCTCCCAGGCACGGAGGCAGGCCTTGGCGATGAACGAGTTCAGCGGCGCCGGGTTATAGAGGAGTTTTCTGATGCTCGTCGGGGTCAGCATCAGGGGGTTATAGCCGGACGAGAGGTAGCCTTCTTCTAGCAGGCGCTCTTCCAGATCGGTATTCGGCTGAATGCCTAAAAAGAACATGAGGGGGAAGACCCGCTCTTCACCCAGGATCGAAGCGACTTTCTTATAGGATTCGACGCTTTGGAGCAGGGTCTCTTCGGTCTCTTTGGGACTATTCAGCGAATAATTGAGGATGACCTTCCCCTTGAATCCCGCCTCCGCCAGATAGCGGCAGCCGTCGTAGAGTTTTTCCAGCTTGAATCCCATATGCAGGTCGTTCAGCACCTCTTGGGAGCCGGACGTAATGGCGACTTCGAGATCGCCGACACCGGACCGGACCATGAGTTTGGCCAACTCCGGGGTGATGAGCGATGTCCTGATGTAGCCAGACCATTCGATCTCCAGCTTCTCAGCGAGAATCCGCTCCAGAATTTCGGTGCATTGGGGATAGGCCTCTTTCCCCGTAATAAATTGCGCATCCGTGAACCAGAAGCGCCTGGCCCCCCATTGATGGTAATGCTGAGAGATATCCTGGACGACCATGGAGGGTGGCCGATAGCGTACCCGCTTTCCTTCAATATAAGGATAGAGACAGAAGGCGCAGTCGTAGGGACAGCCCCGCTTGGATTGGACCCCGATGGATTCCCCGATATATTCCGTATATTGGGGGAAGATCGAGGTGAGATAGGGCAAGTCGACGGTCAGCGCATCGAGGAGAGCCGGCGCCCCCTGCTGGCCCTTTTTGACGGTCTTTCCCTCCCGAACAATGTAGCGCTCCTGCTCCAGCGACTGGCCTTCAATGACTTTCAGAATCGCGTCTTCACCTTCCCCGAGAATCCCGATGGTGCCTTCCGGGAGTTTCTGGATGAGCTGGTCGGCAAAAGCCGTAAAGGCTCCCCCGCCGATCATGATCTGCGCCTTCGGGAACTCCTTTGCGATCAACCAGGGATAGGAGAGTGCCGCCCGGATATGGCTGTAGTAGCGGTAGAGCTGTTGCAGTCCCGCAAATGACGCGGTAATCCGCTTGAGCGGGTTGCTCGCAAAGTAAAAATTAAACGCATGTTCCAGCGAGGAGTCTCCCTCATGCGGCGAAAAGATCTGAATGTCGCGCCAGGAGAAACACACGAGGTCCGGTTTGAACTCGGTGGCGGCATCCCTGACCGCACTGATCCGTTGAGCATCGGGAAAGAGGGACAGATCGAGGATGCGTTGCCGCACATCAGGCTTGCGCCGATGAATAAAATCAGCCAGATAGGTGACCCCGATGGGGTAGACCTTCTTGCAAGGGAGAAAAATATAGAGAATCGATTCCATAGTCGGAGCTAATGGCTAATAGCGTATGGCTTATAGCCGAGAAAAGAGTTGAGCCATCTGTCTTGTGCTATAGGCCATATGCCATAAGCTCTTCGCTATTTCGTTGCCACATGGATCGCCACGATCCCGCCGCTTAGATTGCGATAGGTCACCTGGCGAAAGCCTGCATCGAGGAGTATCTGTTTCAACCGTTCCTGGTCCGGGAAGTTTCTGATGGAAGCCGGGAGATATTCATAGACGCCTGTCGTGTCATGCGCCACTTTCGTTCCGATCCAGGGAAGCAGTTTGAACGAGTACCAATCGTACAGGGCCCGCAACCACCCAAAAATGGGTCGGGAGAACTCCAAGCACACAAACCGGCCGCCTGGTTGCAAAATACGGTGAATGTCCGTGAGCGCTTGCCGAAGATCGCCGACGTTTCTCATGCAAAACCCAGTG
>VFKF01000038.1 GCA_009885705.1 Nitrospira sp.
GCGGCTCGTCTGGGAACTCTTTTTTCGTCTCTTCCTTGATAAGCGCCTTGAAGCTGGCGACCAATTCCCGAAGGTGCCTCGCATCGAGATGGGTCTCGTGCGCCACGCCCACATCCGCCTTCTTCTGCTTCAGGATCGCTTCGAAATGTTCGCGCTGCACACCCATCACGATGCTGCCGTACATCGACACAAAACGCCGATAGCTGTCTTGAGCAAACCGCTCGTTGCGTGTTTTTGCCGCTAACCCCTCGACCGTTTTGGTGGTCAGGCCGACATTCAGCACGGTATCCATCATGCCCGGCATCGAAGCCCTGGCACCGGACCGGACCGAGACCAGCAGCGGCCGCTCAGGATCGCCGAACCCCATCCCCATCGACCGTTCGACCCGCTTCAGCGATTTCAGCGCGGCGTCCCACATGCCAGGCGGATACTGTTTCCCGTTCTTGTAATATTCGACACAGGCCTCGGTGGAAATCGTGAAGCCCGGGGGAACGGAGATGCCGAGATTCGTCATCTCGGCAAGGCCGGCGCCCTTCCCGCCAAGGAGCTCTTTCATGTTGGAGGTCCCTTCGGCTTTGCCGTCACCGAAGTAGTACACGTATTTCTTTGCCACGCTGCCTCTCCTTCGCGTTGAGTTCAGTTCAATGGACGAGTGATGCCCCTTGGCCGGCGACGGATTCGAGACGCAGCCGATACCGGCTGACCAGATACCATTTCGCCACCAGCCCGAATGCAATGACGGCCACGACAAACAACATCAATATGAGCAACCGATAGTCGGCGCGAACTCCCCGATCCGCATAATACTGCCCGTCAGGCCCTTGCTTGAGCTTGAGTTCCCGTTGAATCTGATGCGTCTTGCCGGAAGGATCCGACAGATTGATCCATTCCGAGCAGAGACGGACCGGGTCCGTTGCCCCTGCGACGGATTTCCAGCCGAGCCGGAGACAAATATCCTGTTGAGAGTTAAATACATCGGGAGTCGCTGCCAGCTCATCAAGGTTAATCCCACTGGCCCATAACCCGAACAGCACGATCGCATTGCAGAGAATCATGATGGCAAGAGACACGCCGACCGTGAACCGACGGATCTTACTCGCCCGACGCTGATCGTCTGACAATGCGTGATCCATCCCCTCACCCGATCAGTTGATCTCTTTCAATAGGTGGTTTCGAAAGTCCCCTATTTCATCTCTCCAGGAGCGGCACCTATGCCGATCTTACTGCGGCCGTCGAGCGAGCACATTCTGATTGTGCGCGCTCCGGGAGCAAGAGACCGGCATAGGTGCCGCTCCTCTTTATCCCCCTTGTACCACAATCTGCGAAAAGTCCGCGAATGAGTTGAAGAAATCATCCACTTCTTGGAGCAACGACAACCGATTACTCCGGACGGCCTGATCCTCGGTGTTGACCATGACTGCCGCAAAGAACGCATCGA
>VFKF01000475.1 GCA_009885705.1 Nitrospira sp.
GGCCATTCAGCTGGCAGGATTGAGCTTGGGAACCATGGGCTTCGGCGTACTTGCGGCGATGACCTGGAACTTCCCGCTCAATTCACTCCCCATGCAGATCGCCACCTGGGTCACCGTCGGCTTGCTCCTGAGCAGCCTGGCCCTCTTTACCGCCAAACTCGCCTGGGTCTTTGGGGTTCGACCTACCGAATAATAATTACCCCCACTTTGATCAAGAGACTCTCCAATGGAAGAAGCCCTCACCTTTCATGATCGCCATGGTCACGGCATTTCCGCAATCTTGAGCAGGCCGGACAGACCAACGACAGGTCTCGCGGTGCTCTGCCATGGATTTCTCTCTGGCAAAAACAGCACGACCAACAAGACCTTGACCCGCCTCCTCAACGAGCAGGACCTGGCGACCTTCCGATTCGATTTCTTCGGCCAAGGAGAGAGCGACGGACCGTTCGAAGAAATCACGACCACGCTGGCGATCGCACAAACTGAAGCCGCTCTGGATCTGGTAGCCGCCAAGGGATACGACCGAATCGGGCTCGTCGGCTCAAGTTTCGGAGGGCTCGTGGCCATTCTGACGACAGCCAAACGACAGGACATCAAATGTTTAGCCCTGAAATGTCCAGTGGTGGACTTTGCGGAAGAGCTGCGCGTAACATTCGGGCCTGAAGAATTGGCTCGCTGGCAAGCCACGGACACGATTCCGAACATCATGGGAGGACCGGACCGGGTCCGTTTGCAGTATGGCTTTTACGAAGACTGCCTCAGACAGATTGCCTACGGGCCTGCTGAACGAATCACGGCACCGACGCTGATTGTGCAAGGTGACCATGATGAATGTGTCCCCCTCCATCAAAGCCAACGATTGCACGAAGCGCTGGGAGGTCCGAAGCGGCTCGATCTCCTGCCGGGCGCCGATCACCAGTTCACACGAGGAGAAGATTTCCGCCAGATGACCACCTCGATCAGCGAGTGGCTCGTGAGGCATCTCCCAGTGAAGCGTGATGCGTGATGGGTGATGCGTGATGGGTTTCCAGGCGTATCCGAACATTTCACGTTTCAGAGACAACTAGGACAGAACTTTTCAGCACCCTGTTAGATCGAGCATGATTGCCGAAGGCACCCAACAAGTATTAACCATGCTGTACCCCCTCTACAAAGAGGAGGTCTACCGGCGACGCGAACAGATGATGCGGCTCACGGCACTCGGTTCACTGGGCCTGATTGCCATGCTGTTCGCGCTGATCTTGAGCCCGCAGAAAGATCGGCTCACGGGCTTCGATGCGTTGGTCCTAGGCGTTGCCAGTCTCATCTGGTGTGGACTGTTCTGCGCGTTGATCCTCCAGCAACAGTCCCGACATCGGCTGGCCAAACAAGTCCTGATTCAGCTCGAACAAGCGTTGGGTTTTTACGAAGACGGCCTCTTTGTCGAGAACCATGCGCTCTATCCGGAAGGATGGAAGACCGCCTGGCTTGGCGATCGGACCGTGATCCTCTACTTTGCGTCGCTCTGGTCATTGACGGGATTGTTCCTGCTCTCGCTGCTCTTTTCCTCATAACGGACGGTCACAGCCCTCACAACATTCAAGCCTCCAACGCTACGCCCTTTCTTGCCGTCTCTAGGAAGTTTCTTCCGACTTCTGCCGATTATCTCTTGGCCACCGCCATCGCAAACTGACAATTTCCTCGCCAATCGAACGGTTTTCACGAAAAATGCGGACGTATACCCCCTGCATGTATGGGGCATACACTTTGCGTAGCTATCACCAACTGTTCCTACACCGTTCTGACTGTAAGGGAATGTACCGTGACTCCGGTCCTCACATCGCACCCTGCCAAATATATGTTCCTCACCATCACCCTGTTCGCGGGCCTCACGCCCTCGACGGTGATCGCTGCCGAGCAAATCCGGGAAGGCCCGCATAGCCTGATTCACCGGCCACAGACAGAGCGTCCTGCGCTACTCGCGCCAACCCAAGAGACTAGGATCAGACCTCTCAACGATCAACCGCCTCGCCTCACGCCCCAAACCAAACTGCCCAAGGCCCCAGCACCGCTAACAAGCGCACCAGTCAAACATCATCGAAAACTCGCCACACGCCCGGCCACTGTATCCGCCGCTCTTACAGCCCGAGACACATCGATCGCTGCAGCCGGGCAAGTGACACGAACGACAGCCGATCCCAGCAAGGCGACTGCTCCTCCGGCAACGGCACCAATAGCGCAAGCGACAGCACGCCCGTTCGCAGGAGCCACCTCGACTACTCCCGCGACGGCGCCCCCGAGATCTTCCACACCGTCTCCTTTAGCCAACATGGCAACCGCCAGCCCTGTAGCCTCGACTGGAGGCGGTTCCGCTCCTTCACCCGGTGGTTCAAGATCGGCAGTGAACCTGCTCAGGACTTCCGCAATTGCAAGCTTGCTCCAAGCTCCCACGCCTGTGGTCGTCGCACCTCCGTCTTCCTCGCCCCCTTCGACACCTCCATCGACGCCTCCTCCCGGCCCATCGACTGGAAGTGTGACACTCTCTTGGTCGGCAAATGGGGAACCAGACCTGGCAGGCTATAAAGTCTACGTCGGCACGGCGTCCGGCCGGTACGATTTCCCTGGATCGCCTTTCATGACTGGACCAGTCACGAGCTACAGGGTCTCCAATCTTCCTGTCCCCCAAACCTACTTCTTCGCATTGTCCGCCTACGACAATGCCGGGAACGAGAGTGTGCTCTCGGCGGAAATCAGCAACAGCCTCTATTAGCGACCGCTGAAAATCGCCGCCAACTGCGTTCTCGGCTCCCCAAAATCCTCAACGTACCGCAAGGGTACGCTTCCGGTTTTGGGTCGCCTGCGGCCTTGCTGGACAGCGATTTTGAGCGATCGCGGTGAGATAAAACATGTTTTGATGGACGAGGCGCGATGGCCCCTGCAGGCTAATCAAAACGGTCATCCTGCGAGGCCGCAGCCGACGAACGCACCGGAGGCGTACCCTCAGGGGTACGTTGAGGATGCGTTCAAGGTGAGAACGAAGCTGGTGACCGTTTTGATCTGCCTGTTAGGATTTTGAGCAGCGGAAACCCGTATAACTATTGCGGGTCTCAGGCGAGAGCTTGAACCGTCCATAGGTGAGCAGATATTTCGGCGCGTCGGACCAGGACCCGCCGCGGAGTACTTTAAATTGACCTGACTCAGGTCCTTGCGGATTGTGTTCAGGCGAGTTCTCGTAGTAGTTCACACCGTACCAATCCGCGACCCATTCCCCGGCGTTCCCGGCCAGTTGGTAGAGCCCGTAGGGACTCTTGCCCTGCTCATAGGACTGCACGGGCATCAAAACTTGGCTATAGCTGAACCGCGCACCCAATGCGTAATTCGCCAGGTCCTTGTTCGGTACCTGATTGCCCCAGGGGTACAATCGTCCATCCGTTCCTCGGGCAGACTTTTCCCATTCCGCTTCGGTCGGAAGCCGTTTCCCCTTCCACCGGCAATAGGCATCCGCGTCAGACCAGTCCACGTCGATCACCGGCCGATCGCCATGCTGCGACAGCTCGACCATATTCCACTGCCAGGGTGCAGGTCGATTCGTCTCAGCGAGAAACGCTGCATACTGCGCCGTCGTCACTTCGTGAACGTCGATGAAGAACCGGGATAACAATACTTGATGCGTGGGACGCTCATCTTCGAGCGCCTGCATCCCGTCGACACCCATCGTAAAGGGCCCTTCGGGAATCTCGACCATCGAAGTCTCGGCAGGGGGCTGCAGCTCCAAGGCTTTCGATCTTCTCAGGCGATCAAGTTGCGCCTCGCTGAAAGAAACGGTAGTGGCCAGGAATAGAAGAATGCTCAAAAAGGCCATCCAACGCGGCCGCAGGCGAGAGAAAACCGGAGGCGTACCCTCAGGGGTACGTTGAGGATTTTGTCGAGCCGAGAACAAAGTTGGTGGCATTTTTCAGCATTCTTCTCAATGGATGATCCCGCCGACGACCCAATGCCGATCATCCGGCACATCAATAATCAACCGCGTCAAATTCATTTGCGCCAATTGTGCGCTGATTTCATCTTCGGTGAA
>VFKF01000440.1 GCA_009885705.1 Nitrospira sp.
CTGGCTCCGTCGAGGAGTGCGCCTTGCAGATTGGCCTGTTGAAGGTTGGCGTGGGTCATGACGGTGTGACGGAGGTCGGCCCCCATCAGGTCGGTCCCTGCCAGGATGGCACGGGAAAGGTTGGCGCCGTAGAAGTAGGTGTCGATGAAGGAGGCGTTCGTCAGATCGGCTGAGGCCAAATTGGCTTCCTCAAAATGGGCCCGCTCGAAGGTGGATTCGTGCAGTTGTGCCCCGGTCAGAACGGCGTTGTAGAGGGCCGCTTCATCGCCGATCGCACGGAACAGATTGGCGTTCGACAATCGCGCATGCCGGAGATCGGCTCCCACCAGGTTGCTATCTTCTAAGTTGGCTTTCGTCAGATCGGCTCCCGCAAGATTCGCTTGTGACAAATTGCTCTGGTACAGATTCGCCTGACGGAGGATGGCCCCTTCCAATCGAGCTCGTTCCAGATTGGCCCCGGCCAGTTTCGCGTGGCTCAAGTCTGCTTGGCACAGATCTGCGCGGCGATATTCCGGCTGTTCACGGTGGTCGAGCCACTGTCCATGCGATGCCACGATGGCCTGCAGTGGCTTGGGCGGAACGGGTTTCTTGTTGTACGCGCCCTCACAGCGAGTGGGGTGGCTGTCCGTCTTACTCGGCTGTGCCGCATCGGCGATGGTTGATTGAATGAGGACGAGGGATGCCAGGATCAGGGGCAGAACGGTGCGTGGTGTCATGCTGATGCTCTCCAAAATGATGTGTGTCGGCTGTGTGAGTTGATCGCTTCAACGTGCCGCTTGTGCCAACAGACGAATGTAAGCTACCACGTCTTGCATTTCCCCGTCCGTTAGCTGGCCTCGCCATGCATGCATGGGGCTGAAGACGACCCCGTGCTCGATCATCCGTAACAGTTCTTCGTCGGATTTCAGAAAAGACATAAAGCGGTGGAAGTTTGCCGGCGCCACTTTGAGAGTGTTTGCGTCCGGTCCATCCCCCCATCCTCCCACCCCGTGGCAGGCCTGGCAGTTGCGCTGATACACGGCTTTCCCGCGTGTGAGATCGGCCGGATATTCTTGTGCCCGGAGGAGCGGCGCGAACAGAAGGCCGATGAGCCCCATGCTGAGCATCAGATGGAATGCCAACGTCACCGTTCGAGAGAGGGGCTGCATCATGGCCTCTTTGTTAGTTTGTCGATCGATTCCCTTAGCCGGCTGTTGATAAAGGCCGCCAGCCGGGAAACGCTGAACGATGAGTGATGACCTGTGAGCGCCAAACGATGCGCACTTCTGTGTTCAGTCGCGCATTTCCTGCGGCCTTGCTTGGGACAAGGCGCGTCTTGGCGCGCCAGGGTTGGGCGGGTGAGAAGTCTGGTCTTTCTGAACAGCCTGCGACAACGTCTGCTCGCATCTGCAACTGTTCTGGCAGGCACATTTCTGCAGTGGCGTCGTAGTTTGTCATCAGTCTGTTAGCCGGGAAAGCCTGATGGATGTACGGTTGTCGCCTGCGGACCTTTTTCGCCTTCTTCCATGTTGAAGGCCACGTCCGTTCCATTGTCCAATTCACCGAACGTGAGACCCTGGAGGGCATGTTTGTGAAAGTACACCTCACCGCCCCCCTCCTTGAGGATGAAGCCATATCCTTCTATGGGGAACAGTTTACAGATCACCCCGCGTAAGGGAGGAATCGGAGCCGTGCGCACATCGGTACGGCCCCGCTTTTCTCGGTGCTTGCGGAGTTCGATGGCGATGGCGTCGAAGGCGGCTCTGATGGCCTCTTCGAACGTCTTGTCTTCCTTGCGGGCGGTCATGGTATGGCGGCCCGGCAGGGTGACGAGGATGAGCGCCTCGGCGACATTGTCCAATTTTTTATGGTGGAGGTTTTTCGTGAGGGTGACCCGTCCATGGATCAGATCGGTATAGCGTTCATGGAGATCTGCCATGCGGGTTTCGATCTCAGTTTTCCAGCGGGGAGCCATGTCGATGTTGTTGCTTTCAACTTCTAGATCCATACGGCCTCCGTTCTTGTTCATCTGGTTCATCTGGTCTATCTGGTCTATCTGGTCTATCTGGTCTATCTGGTCTATCTGGTCTATCTGGTCTATCTGGTCTA
>VFKF01000529.1 GCA_009885705.1 Nitrospira sp.
CAAGTACCTTGACGGCGGCCTTACCCATATTGACCATCGGTTCAATCGCCAGAACCATCCCTGCCTGCAACCGGGGGCCCTGTCCTGGCCTCCCGTAGTTTGGCACCTGCGGTTCTTCATGCAACTGTCGACCGATGCCATGACCGACGAACTCTGTGACGACCGAGAAGCCAGCAGATTCCACATGCTGCTGGATCACGTACGAGATCTCTGACAGCCGATGCCCCACAACCGCTTGCTTGATTCCGAGGTACATCGCCTCTTCGGTCACTCGAACCAAATGGGCGATTCGTTCATTCGTCTGCCCCACCGCAACTGTGACCGCAGAGTCACCGTAAAACCCGTCAACGATCGCCCCAAGATCCAGCCCGATAATGTCCCCCTCCTTCAGCACTCGCTTGGAGGGGATCCCGTGAACAACCTGCTCATTCACTGACGCACAAAGGGTCTTAGGATAACTCCGGTACCCTTTAAATGCCGGGCGCGCACCACGCGATCGAATCTCCTCTTCAGCCAATCGGTCCAGTTCATCAGTCGTAATGCCAGGCCGAACTGCCTTCTTCAGAATCCCGAGCACCTCGGCCACTACGTGTGACGCCTGAGCCATCACAGCAATCTCATCCTGCGTCTTGAGGATGATCATCGCGCCAGAAAAGGCGTTAGCACCTTTGCGAGATGCTCAAAGACAACGTCTACCGAACCAGACGCATCGACCGAGGACAAAAGCCTCCGCTCATCGTAATAACGAACAAGTGGGGACGTCTGCTCGTCGTACACTTTCAAGCGAGTTTCGATCGCATCACGGCGGTCATCGTTGCGCTGCACGAGCGAGTCGCCACAACGGTCGCAGACCTCATCAACCTTAGGCTTCGCAAAATCAATATGGAACGTCGCTTGGCACTTTGGACAGCTCCGGCGACCACTCAACCGACGAACCACATCTTCACGAGAAACTTGAAAGTTCACAACTAGGTCGAGTGCGGCGGATTTTGCGGCAAGCACTTTACCCAACTCTTCCGCTTGCGGGACAGTTCGTGGGAATCCATCCAGCACAAATCCGTTCGCGCAGCTCGAATCTCCTAACTTTTCCCTGACTAGCCCGATCACGACAGAATCAGGAACCAATTGGCCCTGATCCATAAAACTCTTCGCTTCGAGACCAAGTTTCGTTTGATTGCGAACGGCTTCCCGGAGCAGATCCCCTGTCGATATTTTTGCCAGCCGGTATTGCGATGCGATACGCTCCGCCTGAGTCCCTTTACCTACGCCAGGCGCACCGAGAAACACGACCCGCATCACGCCCCCTTAACCATTTCGTCCACGGAGAGGGGCCATACCCTTACCAAGAAATCCATCGTAATTCCGCATCAGCATATGAGATTCAATCTGCTGTGCTGTATCGAGGCCGACACCGATCACAATCAGCAGCGACGTACCGCCAAAGTAAAAAGGCACATTCAGTTTGTAGATCAGAAACTCAGGAATGACGCATACGATTGCGAGGTAAATAGATCCCGCAAAAGTAATCCGAGTCAAGACCTTGTAAATATAATCTGACGTCCTGGTTCCTGGACGAATTCCTGGAATAAAACCACCATACTTCTTCATATTATCTGCCATATCCACAGGGTTCAACACGACGGCAGTATAAAAGAAGCAGAAAAATAAAATAAGTCCGACATACATTAACGTATAGAGCAACGACCCAGGTGCGAGTTGCGCGCCAAATGCTTTCACCCATGGCGTCTCAAAGAATCCAGCAATGGTTGCTGGAAACGCAATGATCGATGACGCGAAAATAGGAGGGATGACCCCTGCCGTGTTGATTTTCAGCGGAATGTGAGTACTCTGACCGCCAAAGACCCTTCGCCCAATCACACGTTTCGCATACTGAACCGGGACTTTTCGCCGACCGCTCTCGAGAAATACAATCGCCGCGACCACCACAACCATCAAAAGCGCCAGGGCGATCAGAAGGACGAAGCTTAACTGACCGACCTTATATAAATCAAATGTCTGCGCGACAGCCGCCGGCAACCGTGCGACGATACCGGCAAAAATAATCAATGAGATACCGTTTCCAATACCCCGCTCGGTAATCTGCTCACCAAGCCACATCAGGAAACCGGTACCAGCGGTCAAGGTGATGACGGTCATCAGGCGGAACCCCCACCCGGCGGTCATCACGAATGCGCCTTGATTCATCTGTTCGAGCCCCACGGCGATTCCGAAGCCCTGAATCACGGCAATACCGATTGTACCGAACCGAGTGTATTGAATGATCTTTTTGCGTCCGCGCTCGCCCTCTTTCGCTAACTTCGAGAGGTGCGGGACGACCACCGTCAGCAGCTGCAGAATAATCGACGCGCTGATGTAGGGCATGATGCCCAGGGCGAGAATCGTGAGGCGTGACAGAGAACCGCCGGAGAAAATATCTAAAAATCCAAGCAACGCGCCGCCTTGCTTTTGCAAGAAGTCCGAGAGGGCGTCGCCGTTAATTCCAGGCGTAGGGATATGCGCCCCGATCCGATACACCACCAACATCCCCATGGTAAAGATGATCCGGGTGCGCAGCTCGGGAATTTTGAAGATATTCTGAAAACTGGTCAGGAGTCTCTCAAACACCGGGGATGACCTCGACTCTCCCTCCAGCTGCTTGAATCTTTGCCTCTGCGGACTTACTGAACTTATGCGCCTGCACGACAATCGCTTTCGTCAGGTCGCCGTTTCCAAGAATCTTGATTGGCAACGACTTCCGCTTGACCAGTCCGGCATCGACCAGCGCTTGCGGCGTGATAGTGCCCAACACCGTCATCTCAGCCAAGCTCTTGAGATTCACGATTGAAAATTCCTTGCGGAAAATGTTCGTGAAGCCATGCTTCGGCACCCTGCGAATCAAGGACATTTGACCGCCCTCGAAACCAACAGCCTGCCGGCCGCGACCGCCTGATCTGGCTAACAGACCCTTGTGGCCCTTACCTGCCGTTTTCCCATGACCTGAACCGGGACCACGTCCAATACGCTTGCGTTTTTTCCTGGATCCTTTTGCAGGACCGAGCTCATGTAAGTTCATTGTGGCTGCACTTCCAATAGATATCCAACTTTGTCAATCATCCCTCGTACTTGTGGCGTATTGGGACGAGTAACGGTCTGTCTAATCTTTCTCAAACCGAGGCCGCTCAACACAAGTCGATGCTTTTGTGGGGTACCGATTGGGCTTCGCCGCAAGGTAATCACAAACCCTTTTTTCGTGACCTTAGGAATCTTCGGTGTAGGCATTAGGCACTCACTCTGTTCTGTGCATCACTCACCGCACCGCGGCGCAGCTTCAACACGTCTTCAGCATTTCTCAGCTGACAGAGCCCGTTGAGGGTGGCACGAACCACATTAAATGGATTTCCACGGCCAAGCGTCTTGGCGATGACGTTATGCACGCCGACGACCTCAACCACTGCTCTGACTGCGCCACCGGCAATGATCCCCGTCCCCTTCTTCGCGGGCTTCAAGAGAACATGTTCGGCGCCGAAGAGCCCATGCACCTCATGCGCGATCGTTCCAGACGTGAGGGCGACATGCACCAGGTTCTTCTTGGCCTGCTCAACCGCCTTCGCGATCGCGACAGGCACTTCAGCGGCTTTCCCTTTCCCGATGCCGACCCACCCCTGTCCATCTCCGACAACAACCAGTGCGCAAAAGTTAAATCGTTTTCCACCCTTGACGACTTTCGCGACGCGGTTGATAAAGACGACTTTATCTTTCAGGCTTAATTCATCTGGATTAACTCGCACGTAACGTCTCTCCTCTTTGTTCCCCTCGCTCCGGCACCGTCATGGAATCGAGGTACGATCTAGAACTGCAGACCGCCTTCGCGCGATGCTTCAGCCAATGCCTTCACACGTCCGTGGTACATTCGACCACCACGATCGAACACCACCGCTTGAACCTTGGCAGCCTTCGCCCGTTCTGCCAACAACTTTCCTACTGCTTTTGCCCCATCAATGCTGCCGGTGGATTTCACCGACGTGCGCAGAGACTTATCCAAGGAAGATGCCGCAGCCAATGTCGCTCCCTTAAGATCGTCAATAATCTGGGCATAGATATGTGAGCTGCTACGAAATACGTTGAGTCGGGGCCTCTCGGCCGTTCCAACGACACGTTTACGCACCCGCTGCTTCCGACGTGTTAACTGATCTGCTTTATCTGCACTATTCATGAATCACCTTACTTCCCTGTCTTTCCAGCCTTCTTACGTAACACTTCCCCGGCATAGCGAACGCCCTTTTGCTTATAGACGTCTGGCGGCTTGATCGCTCTTAAGTTTGCAGCAACCTGGCCCACCAATCGCTTATCGGTTCCCTTCACATTGATCAGCGTCTGCTTATCCACCTTCACATCGATGCCAACAGGAATTGGATATGTGACAGGATTGATATAGCCGACGTTGAAGCTCATTGTCCGTCCCTGCACGGCAACCTTGTAACCGACTCCCGTGATTTCGAGATTACGCTCGTAACCCTTCGTCACACCCTGGACGATGTTACTCAGTTCAGCGCGGGTTAATCCATGCATCGCACGGACATGACGGTCTTCGTTCTGGCGATTGACCGTAAGCACTCCATCCGTAATCGTGACCCCAAGACCTGGAGACAGCGACCAATCGAGCTTCCCGAGTGGCCCCTTGACGGAGACGACAGGGCCGGCAACTTTAACATCCACTCCTGCTGGAATCTGGATTGGTTTTATTCCTATGCGTGACATCGATTCCTCGTTATTCTAGCAACCGGCTACAATGACAATCTGGTTGGCGCTCACCATTACCACACCGAGCACAAAACTTCACCGCCAAGACCGGCGCGGCGAGACTCCTGATCCGTCATCAACCCCTTGGACGTCGACAAGATGGCTACACCTATACCATTTTTAACTCGCGGGATATCCTTGATTCCCACGTAGACACGGCGGCCAGGCTTGCTGACTCGCTGCATACCGGTGACGACAGGCACTTCATCGACATACCGCAGCTGCACCTTCAGGACAGGATGGCCATCAGCCATATCTGCCTGGACGCTCTGAATATATCCCTCGTTCTGGAGCACACGAAGGAGCTCCCGCTTGAGACGGGAGGCAGGCATGCTCACAGACTCGTGCCGACGCCGAAGTCCGTTTTGAATTCTAACCAATAGATCGCTAATGGGATCTGTAACCATACCAACCCTTTCACCAACGCTCTTCGTGTAATGAGACGGCTATCAACCGCCCAGTGGCACGGAAGGCAGATAATCTACCAACTCGACTTCCGAACCCCAGGAATCTCACCCTTCAGGCTCAGTAATCGAAAACAAATTCTGCACATGCTAAACCGGCGCAAAAACCCTCGTACGCGGCCGCAGATCCCGCACCGGTGATAGTCCCTGACGGGGAATTTCGCCTTGACGGACGATTTATTTCTCAGCGCTAATCTCGACACCTACAGCTCCTTCGTTTGACGTTACGTCCGGAATGGCATCCCCAAATGCTTCAATAGTGCCCGACCCTCGTCATTCGTCTTGGCGGTCGTGACGATCGTGATGTCCATCCCGTGGATCGACGCGACCTCGTCATACTGAATCTCGGGGAATATGAGCTGCTCTTTCAGCCCGAGGGTATAATTGCCCCGTCCATCGAAGGACTTGGGCGACACACCCCTGAAATCCCTGATTCTCGGCAACGAGAGGGTGACAAGCCGATCGAGAAACTCCCACATCCGCCGGCTCCGCAGCGTCACTTTGGTGCCGATCGGCATCCCCTGGCGCAGCTTGAAAGTCGCAATGGCTTTCTTCGCCTTCGTAATAAGAGCCTTCTGACCGGTGATCAAGCCTAACTCGGCAGCGGCACTCTCCAAGAGCTTCACGTTCTGAATGGCTTCACCCATTCCGACGTTCAGCACAATCCGTTCAACCTTCGGCACCTGCATGATATTTTTATAACCGAACTCTTTCATGAGTGCGGGTACAACTTTTTGCAAGTACGTCTCGCGCATCCGCGGGTTAAACTTGGACTCTTCGCTACCCTCGTCCATCACCTGAGGGGCCGCCGACCCTTCTTTTTTCTTGGGTGGCCGCTTCTCTGACGTCTTACTGCCTTTTCCTGATTCAACCTTCGCCATCTGGCGTCCTCACTCCTACTCGACTGAGTCGTTCGATTTTTTGCTGAACCGGACCCGCTTGCCATCTTCGAGCGTACGTACGCCCAGCCGGGTTGGTTTCTGCGTCACAGGACACAGATACATCACATTGGAGATCGCAAGAGGCGCTTCCCGCTCGAGAATGCCACCTTGCTTGACTTTCTGATTCGGCTTGGTGTGGCGCTTGATCATGTTGAGTTTTTCAACCACAACCTTGCCCACTCCCGGATCGACCGAGAGCACCTTGCCGGACTTGCCGCGGTCGCGTCCCGAGATCACGACGACCACATCGCCCTTACGAATTCGACTTTTTGCCAACGCCTGCTTATTCATCCGGCCGTCACCACCCTCGTTAAAGCACTTCAGGAGCAAGAGAAATAATCTTCATGAACTTCTTCCAGCGCAGCTCACGCGCGATCGGCCCAAAAATACGCGTGCCGACA
The DNA here is from genome assembly GCA_009885705.1 of Nitrospira sp. Classification (GTDB taxonomy): domain Bacteria; phylum Nitrospirota; class Nitrospiria; order Nitrospirales; family Nitrospiraceae; genus Palsa-1315. The sequence goes on from VFKF01000529.1 coordinate 6,607, forward strand.
GGATCCCCATCTTTATTGATCAGTACGCAGGCATTCCGATCGAACTTAATGTAAGAACCATCCTCACGGCGCACTTCTTTCGTCGTCCTGACGACCACTGCGCGGCTGACATCGCCCTTCTTCACCGTTGCCGCAGGGATGGCCTCTTTGACCGCCACCACGACAATGTCTCCGAGCGACGCATATCGGCGCCTGGTGCCGCCGAGCACATGAAAACACATGGCCTGTTTCGCGCCAGAGTTGTCGGCCACGTCCATGTATGTATAACTTTGAATCATAGTGCCTGTTCCCTCTGTCCTTCAAACGATCTCAGCTTAGCTGCCCTGTCCTTTTTCCACGACCTCGATTACACGCATGTGTTTATCTTTACTGATAGGGCGTGTCTCAACCATGCGCACACGATCGCCGACCTTACACGCGTTTTCTTCATCGTGGGCCTTGAACTTCGTGACCCGACGCAGCACCTTCCGATAGAGCGGGTGTATGACCGACCGTTCGATCTCAACCACGACGGTCTTATCCATTTTATTGCTGACCACACGGCCAACCCACTCGCGCCGCTTGTTTGCTGACTCCGCCATCCTCAGGCCCCTTTCGCCGTGGTAGAAGTTGATTCGACCTGCGCGAGCTCACGCTGAATCGTCTTGACCTGCGCGATGGACCGCTTTGTCTTTCGCAGCTGCATGGGGTTCTCTAATCGCCCAGTCCCCATTTGAAAACGAAGATTGAAAAGCTCCTGCGTAAGCTGCTGCGACTTCTCGGCAAGCTCAGGTGCCGTTAGTTGACGTAATTCCTTGAGATCCATGGATGCGCTCGCTCCCTACCCTTGTGTCCGATTCAGTCGATATTAAAACTCGCCGCGAACGACGTATTTCGTGGCAATTGGCAACTTGTGAGAAGCCAAGCGGAAGGCCTCCTTGGCAACTTCCGGCGTCACACCGTCCATCTCATACATAATGCGGCCGGGCTTTACGACGGCAACCCAATACTCCGGGTTACCCTTTCCTTTACCCATTCGAGTTTCTGCCGGCTTCTTGGTAATTGGCTTATCGGGGAATATTCTCGTCCAGACCTGACCACCGCGCTTCACGCAACGAGTGATCGCGATACGCGCCGCCTCAATCTGCCGACTGGTGATCCAGCCAGGCTCGAGCGCCTTCAATCCGAACTCTCCGAGCGTAATCTGGCCGCCACGATAGGCCTTGCCCGTCATACGCCCCTTCATCATTTTGCGGAACTTAACTTTCTTTGGTGCTAACACAATACCCTCATCAATTAGCCAATTCTGCGTTCAAATGGCGATTCTTTTTTAATGGGCTGTAGGGGAAGGACTTCACCCTTATAGATCCAAGTCTTGATCCCGATCTGCCCCATCGTCGTGTGAGCTTCGGCAAAGCCGTAATCGATGTCAGCCCTGAGCGTATGAAGCGGCACTCGGCCTTCGCGGTACCATTCAGATCGCGCAATTTCAGCTCCACCGAGACGACCGCCAACCATAATCTTGATACCCTGAGCGCCAAGGCGAAGCGCGGACTGCACACTACGTTTCATCGCCCGGCGGAAGGCAACACGCTTCTCTAACTGGGTAGCCACGTTCTCACAAACTAACTGGGCATCCAACTCAGGCTTCTTAATTTCCTTGACCGTAATGTAGACCTGCCCGGAGTACATTTTCTCCAACTCAGCCTTGAGCTTGTCAACCTCAGCACCCTTTCGACCGATGATAATACCGGGACGTGCGGTAGAAATGATCACGCGGGTCTGGTCTCCGGATCGTTCGATCTCGATCTTGGCCACACCGGCATGGAAGAGACGCTGTTTGACCATTTTCCGAATCTTGATATCCTGATGGAGCAGCTTCGCATAGTCCTTGCTGGCATACCACCGAGAACTCCAGTTGACGTTGTATCCTAGTCGATACCCGATTGGATGTGTTTTATGACCCATAACTCCTTATGCCTCACTCAGCCAGGGAATGAATCGGCTCCGTTAGCCGTCGCTACCTATTGCTTCTCTTTAACGTCTACCGTCGATACGACGACAGTAATATGGCTCATGCGCTTCTGAATGGCATTCGCGCGTCCTTGCGAGCGGGCACGAAAACGTTTCAGCGTTGGCCCGCAATCGACAAACGCCCTCGATACGACCATGGACTCACTATCGCCCATCTCTTTTTGCTCCGCATTGGCGACGGCAGACCGCAGAAGCTTTTCGACGACTTTACAGGCCTGACGTGGCGTATTACGAAGGAGGGCCAATGCCATCGGAACCTGCTGCCCGCGGATCAAGTCGATCACCGGACGAGCTTTCCTCGGAGAGACACGGACAAATTTTAAAACTGCTTGTGCTTCAGCCATAACATTCCAATCCAATCGAGTTTGCCGAGACTGCGGTCTGACACCTATTTAAGGGCGACTGACTTCTCTGTCCTGGCATGCCCATGCCCTTTGAAAAATCTGGTCGGAGCAAACTCACCAAGTTTGTGTCCCACCATATTCTCCGTCACAAACACAGGAATAAACTTCTTCCCGTTATGAACCGCGAAGGTATGTCCGATCATGTCTGGAATGACGGTCGAGCGTCGTGACCAGGTTTTAATGATCTTCCGATCCTTGTTCTGATTCATCCGCTCTACTTTTTCAAGCAGATGATCGTCGACGAATGCGCCCTTACTTACAGACCTCGGCATCGCGTACTCCTACTTGCGGCGGGAAATAATGAACTTGTCCGTCGCCTTATTGTTCCTGGTCTTATATCCCTTGGTCGGGAGACCCCATGGGGAGACTGGATGGGGATTACCCTGTCCAGACTTTCCTTCACCGCCACCATGCGGGTGGTCGACAGGATTCATGACGACACCGCGCACATGAGGGCGGCGCCCCTTCCACCTTGTTCGACCGGCCTTGCCAACACTAACATTCTCATGGTCCGTATTGCCAACCTGCCCAACCGTCGCCATGCAGGTCGCAAGGATTCGACGCATTTCGCCAGACCTGAGTCGCACTTGAATATACTCGCCATCGCGGCCCATGACCTGAGCAGAACCGCCCGCACTACGAATCAGCTGTCCGCCCCTGCCCGGCTTCAACTCGATATTATGGATCGTCGTACCCAATGGCATGCTGGACAATGGCAGAGCATTTCCAACTCGGACCTCAGTGCCGAGACCGGCCTGTACGACATCCCCAACCTTCAGCCCGACAGGTGCCAGGATATAACGTTTCTCGCCATCCTTGTAATGCACCAAGGCAATACGGGCCGAACGATTCGGGTCGTATTCGAGCGCGGCAATAGTGCCAGGGATCCCGCTCTTGTCACGACGAAAATCAATCTTCCGATAGAGGCGCTTATGTCCACCCCCACGGAATCGCACGGTTGTCCGCCCCTCGTTGTTTCGCGCACCGGTGCTGCGACGGAACGAGGTCAGCGATTTCTCTGGCCGCTTTTTCGAGAGATCCTCGGTCGTCACCGCGGTCATTCCGCGGCGCCCCGGGGTTCTCGGCTTGAATACTTTGATTCCCATGCTACAGTCGTCCTTCCAAGACACCAGGTTAATCCCAGTGCAGCGTCACGCTATGCGCTCTCGTAGAGCTCCAATTTTTCGCCTTGCTTGAGCTTGACGAAGGCCTTCTTCCAATCCGATCTCTTGCCTGAGAAACGCCCTAAGCGCTTCACCTTCCCGCGCACGTTCATCACATTTACCCGCTCAACTTTTACCTTCAAGAGCGTTTCGACCGCTTGCTTGATCTGGACGCGGTTGGCATCCGGATGAACGAGGAAGGCCACGGTGTTATTGGCTTCCCGCATGGCTGTGATTTTTTCCGTCAACAAGGGTTGCAACAGAATGCTATGGAGACCCGCCTTCATGACCAGACCTCCTTCACCCGAGGCAATTCCCGCTCAGGAATCAAAATCAACTCAGCCCGAACAATGTCATACACGTTCAATCCTTCAGGACCTACCACACAGACGTTAGGCAGGTTGCCTGCAGCTTGAGCCAACCCAGGATGTCCTTCGCCGGCCACAATTAAGGCATATGCGCCAGGACCAAAATTCGTCAGTACTTGAGCCAACAATTTCGTCTTCGGTTGATCCAACGCCAGATTGGACACGATCACGATTTGACCATCTGCCAACTTTGCAGATAGTGCGCTCTGAAGCGCGGCGCGATACTTCTTCTTCGGCATGCTATAGGAATAGTCACGCGGCTTCGGACCAAACACCGACCCGCCGTGGCGCCATACAGGTGAACGGATCGACCCGGCTCGAGCCCGTCCCGTATGCTTCTGCTTCCAGGGCTTCTTCCCGGATCCCGCCACTTCGCCACGCCGCAATGTCGATGCCGTACCTTGACGCTCACAAGCACGCTGCATCACCACCGCTTCATGAACCAAGGCCGTGTGCAGCTTGCAGCCAAACACTTCCTCAGGAAGCTCGACGGACCCGACTTTCTGTCTCTTCAAATCAACGACATCAACCGTGGGCATGACCTACCCCTTCTTCGACTTTCTCACCATGATCAGTCCATTTGCCGCACCAGGGATCGCTCCCCGAACAAACAGCAAATTCTCATCAGGCCTGGATTCAATAACTTTCAATCGTTGCACCGTAATCTGCTTCGCGCCCATATGCCCAGGCAACGTCTTGCCCTTCCAGACACGAGAAGGATACGAACTCGCGCCCATCGAACCTGGATGACGATGGAACATCGAACCGTGAGACTCAGGACCGCCGGCATAATGATGCCGCTTCACCACGCCCTGAAATCCCTTCCCCTTGGAAATCCCGATGACATCCACCCAGTCGCCTTTTTTAAAGATATCGACTTTAATGGACTGCCCCACTTCTACGTCACCAACCTTCTGAAACTCTCTCAGCACACGCGTAGCCGGCGCATCCGTCTTCTTCAGGTGTCCCAGCTCAGCCTTCGAAAGCTTGCGCTCCTTGACTTCCCCGAAAGACAACTGAACAGACTCATACCCGTCGCGCTCTTTCGTCTTGATCGTTACCACCCGGCAAGGACCAGCTTCAATGACGGTGACAGGCGTGAACCTCGTTTCATCAAATATCTGGGTCATCCCCAGCTTTTTACCCAATAACCCGTTCGTCATGTGTGACGTTCCTTGTCAATCAACTACAATTAAAGCTTAATCTCGACATCCACGCCGGCAGCTAGATTCAACTTCATCAGCGAGTCCATGGTCTCCGGCGTCGCATCCATGATATCCATCAAACGCTTGTGCGTCCTGATTTCAAACTGCTCACGAGCCTTCTTATCCGCATGCGTCGCACTTTGCACCGTAAACTTCTCGATCCGCGTAGGGAGCGGAATCGGCCCGACGATCTTCGCTCCGCTTCGGCGGACCGTCTCGACAATTTCCGCCACGGACTGGTCGAGGACTCGATAATCGAACCCCCGCAACCGAATTCTGATTCTTTGTTCAACCTTAACCATTCATTCCTCTATTCATCCGACCAATCGTTACGCTAGAATTTCGGTGACGACGCCAGAACCGACAGTCTTGCCGCCCTCGCGCACCGCGAACCGCAGCCCTTGATCCATCGCGATCGGGCTAATCAGCTCACCCGTCACACTCACATTATCGCCCGGCATGACCATCTCGACGCCCGGATTCAACGTCATGATCCCCGTGACGTCCGTCGTCCGGAAGTAGAACTGGGGCCGGTAGCCGTTGAAGAACGGCGTATGCCGCCCGCCTTCTTCCTTGGCCAACACATAGATCTCCGCTTTGAACTTCGTATGGGGCGTGATGCTCTTCGGCTTCGACAGCACCATCCCACGCTCCACATCTTCCTTCTTCGTGCCCCGCAGCAACACGCCGACGTTATCGCCCGCCTGCCCCTCATCGAGCACCTTTCGAAACATCTCCACGCCGGTCACAATCGTGACCTGGTTCGGCCGCAAGCCCACGATCTCGATTTCATCGCCCACCTTGACGATCCCGCGCTCGATACGCCCTGTCACGACGGTCCCACGACCGCTGATGGTGAACACATCTTCGATCGGCATCAAGAACGGCTTATCGATCGGACGCTCCGGCGTCGGAATGTAGGCATCGACCGCTTCCAACAGCTTGAGAATCGACGGCACGCCGAGCGGCCCCTGATCCCCCTCCATCGCCTTCAAGGCTGACCCATGAATGATGGGGGTCTTGTCGCCCGGGAAGCCGTACTTCGTCAACAGTTCACGCACTTCGAGCTCGACCAACTCCAAGAGCTCCGCGTCATCGATCTTGTCGGCCTTATTCAAGAACACGACGATGTAGGGCACCCCGACCTGCCGGGCCAACAGGATGTGCTCCCGCGTCTGCGGCATCGGACCGTCTGCCGCACTGACGACGAGGATCGCGCCATCCATCTGCGCGGCGCCGGTGATCATGTTCTTGACGTAATCGGCGTGGCCCGGGCAATCCACGTGGGCATAGTGGCGATTGGCCGTTTCATACTCCACGTGACTGATGGCAATCGTCATAATCTTGGACGCATCGCGCCGGCCCTGGCTCTCGCTCGCCTTCGCCACTTCGTCGTAGCTGATGAACTTGGCCATGCCCTTGTCCGCGCTCACCTTGGTCAAGGCCGCGGTCAACGTCGTCTTGCCGTGGTCCACATGCCCGATCGTCCCGATATTCACGTGCGGCTTCCGCCGCTCATATTTCGCCTTCGCCATAACCGCTCCTTCCGTCCTACTCAAAAATCAATCAGACTACTCGCCCCGATACTTCGCAATGATCGCCTCGGAAATCTGCCGAGGCACCGGATCGTACCGGTCGAATTCCATACTGTACGTTGCGCGCCCTTGCGTGCGAGACCGAAGATCGGTCGCATACCCAAACATTTCACTGAGCGGCACCGAGGCATCGATCACCTGCGCAGCAGCCCGAGACTTCATGCCCTGAATTTTGCCGCGGCGGCCATTCAAATTCCCGATCACATCGCCCATAAAGTCCTGAGGAACCACGACCTCAACCTTCATGATCGGCTCAAGAAGGACAGGATCAGCCCTCTTACAGGCGTCGATAAAAGCCATGGAACCGGCGATCTTAAAGGCCATTTCATTGGAGTCTACGTCGTGAAACGATCCGTCGATCACCGTGACCTTGACATCGCGAAGCGGGTAGCCGGCGATAACGCCTGAATCCAGCCGCTCCTTCACACCCTTTTCGATTGCCGGAATAAATTCCCTAGGAATAGATCCACCAACAGTCTTATTAATGAACTCCAAACCCTTACCAGACTCAGCCGGCTCGACCGTCAGCACGACGTGGCCATACTGACCGCGGCCGCCTGTCTGCTTCACATACTTCGCCTCAGCCTCAGCCTTCCGGCGAATTGTCTCCCTGAAGGCGACCTCCGGCTTTCCGACATTGGCCTCAACCTTAAACTCGCGCATCATGCGGTCGACGATGATTTCGAGGTGCAACTCCCCCATTCCCGCGATGATGGTCTGAGCGGTCTCTTCATCCGTCTTGACCCGGAACGATGGATCTTCCTGCGCCAGCTTCTGGAGCGCGAACCCCATCTTCTCTTGATCCTGCTTGGTCTTCGGCTCAATCGCCATGGCGATGACCGGCTCGGGAAACTTCATGACTTCGAGTAGGACCGGCTGCTTTTCATCCGCCAACGTATCCCCGGTGGTCGCCCCCTTCAACCCGACCGCCGCGACAATGTCACCCGCATAGGCCACATCGATATCTTCGCGCTTATTCGCATGCATCTTCAGAAGACGCCCAACCCGATCCTTCGTTCCCTTCGTCACGTTGGCGACAGAAGTACCCGTCTTCAACGTGCCGGAATAGACGCGCAGGAATGTGAGCTGACCAGCAAACGGATCTGTCATAATCTTGAACGCAAGAGCGGCGAACGGCTCGCTATCAGAAGGAAACCGCTTGATTTCCTTCTCCGTATTCGGATCGATCCCAGTCACAGACTCGACATCCAGCGGCGACGGAAGGAAATCCACGACCCCGTCCAACAACTGCTGAACACCCTTATTTTTGAAAGCCGTTCCGCAGAGAACCGGCGTCATCTTCATCGACAGCACACCGGCACGAATGGCCCGACGGATTTCTTCCTCGGACAGTGGTTGGCCATTCAAATACTTATCCATCGCCTGCTCATCGAACTCAGCGACAGCATCGACCATTTTTGAGCGATATTCATTGGCCCGTTCGAGGAGCTCCGCCGGAATCTCATCGATTTTATACTTGGCGCCAAGCGTCTCATCGTCATACACGTAAGCCTTCATCGTGATGAGATCGATAGACCCACGATACTCAGACTCTTTACCGATCGGGATTTGAATCGGAATTGGATTGGCCCCGAGCCGATCGATCATCGTCTGAACGCTGGTATAAAAATCCGCGCCAATGCGGTCCATTTTATTCATGAACGCAATGCGTGGCACACTATACTTATCAGCCTGCCGCCAGACCGTCTCGGACTGCGGCTCAACTCCCTGCACAGAGTCAAACACCGCTACAGCGCCATCCAACACTCTAAGCGAGCGCTCGACTTCGATCGTAAAATCGACGTGTCCAGGGGTATCGATAATATTAATACGATGATCGCGCCAGAAACAGGTAGTAGCCGCAGCCGTAATCGTAATGCCGCGCTCACGCTCCTGCTCCATCCAGTCCATCGTAGCCGCACCCTCATGCACTTCACCGATCTTATGCGAAATCCCGGTGTAATAGAGAATGCGCTCGGTCGTCGTCGTCTTACCAGCATCAATGTGGGCCATGATGCCAATGTTACGAGTTTTTTCTAATGGTGATTGACGTGCCACGAAGATCCCCTAAAAATACACATGCCGCAAGCATGGCCCATGAACTACTGCGACCTAACAAGCACCCGCATAGGCGGATCGCAGTACGGCCTAGCTGCAGCACAGAAAAATCCTACCAGCGATAATGTGCGAACGCCTTATTGGCCTCCGCCATCCGATGCACATCTTCACGCTTCTTCACTGCCGCACCCGTGTTGTTCGACGCATCGAGCAACTCAGCCGCAAGCTTCTCCCGCATGCTCTTCCCGCCGCGAGTCCTCGAATATTCCGCCAACCACCTGAGAGCCAGAGACATCCGGCGTGCCGGGCGAATTTCGACCGGCACCTGATATGAAGCGCCGCCCACCCGGCGGGACTTCACCTCGACAACCGGCTTCACATTATCGATCGCCGTCCGAAACACTTTGAGCGGATCACTACCTGTCTTTTCTTGGATGACATCAAAGGCGCCGTAGCAAATACGCTCGGCCGTACTCTTCTTGCCACCGGACATCAGGATATTCAAAAATTTCCCGACGAGCTTATCCCGGTATCGTACGTCAGGGAGCGGATCGCGCTGATCTAAAAATCTAGTTCTTGGCATGTGTCATTCACTCTCTCGTTACCAACTGAGACAATCTATTACTTCTACTTTGGACGCTTCGCTCCGTACTTCGAACGGCTCTGCTTACGATCCGCCACACCGACAGCGTCAAGCGCACCTCTAACGATGTGATACCGCACACCTGGCAAGTCCTTCACGCGACCACCACGCACGAGCACAATGGAGTGCTCTTGCAGATTGTGGCCGACGCCGGGGATATAGGTCGTCACTTCCATCCCGTTCGTCAAACGGACGCGCGCCACTTTACGCAACGCCGAGTTCGGCTTTTTCGGAGTCGAGGTGTAGACACGGAGACAAACACCGCGCTTCTGCGGGCAGGACTTGAGCGCCGGGCTCTTCGTCTTCGCATGCGCCAGCTTACGGCCTTTTCTGACTAACTGATTAATCGTTGGCATTAGTTCGTCACTCTCATCTTCAGCACAGTTTGACCGCTCTGCTCAACTCTTCAAGTGTACAGCCCGCGGATTATAGTGATCATCCGCCGTGGTGTCAAGTCACATTCAACGCCGCATGGATTATGAGCGCGCAGGCCCTTCAGATCCCGCGCCCACCCCTTCATGCGTCAACGCTGTTGCCTCTCCCTGACCCGCGATTACCGGCTCCGGCTTGGGGCTAATGACGAATGTGTCGCGATATTCGTCGAAGCCCGTTCCAGCCGGAATCAAACGACCGACAATGACATTTTCCTTCAGTCCTAACAGCTTGTCTTCACGTCCATTGATCGCCGCTTCCGTCAAGACACGCGTGGTCTCCTGGAATGACGCCGCGGAAATGAAACTATCCGTAGTCAGCGCTGCCTTAGTAATACCCAGTAGGACCGGCTTCCCGAGCCCTGGCTGGCCGCCCCGCGCTACGACTCGCTCGTTCTCCTCGTCGAACAACATCTTGCTGACCTGGCTGCCAGGCAAGAATTCCGTATCGCCAGGATCTTCGATGCGAACTTTGCGCAACATCTGCCGCACAATAATCTCGATATGCTTGTCGTTGATCGTGACGCCTTGCAGCCGATAGACGTCCTGCACTTCGTCGACGAGATATTTCTGCAGCTCGTTCGGACCCAGCACGTCGAGAATGTCGTGAGGATTCGCCGATCCGTCCATCAACGGCTCACCGGCCCTCACCCAGTCCCCCTCGTGCACGTTGACGTGTTTACCCTTAGGAATAAAATATTCCTTCACGTCGCCCATCTTATTGTTGACCAGCACCTTGCGCATGCCCTTCACGAAACCGTCGTACGAAATTTCACCGTCGATTTCGCTGATGACGGCCGTCTCCTTCGGCTTCCGGGCTTCGAACAACTCGGCAACGCGAGGGAGACCTCCCGTGATGTCCTTCGTCTTGGTCGTCTCACGAGGAATCTTGGCCAACACATCACCAGGCGTCACGAAGGCGCCTTTCTCGACGAAGATATGCGCGCCGACCGGGAGCAGATAGCGAGCCACATTGGCCGCCGCAGCAACCTTGGCCGTCTTCCCGCTCTCATCCTTGACGGATACGCGTGGGCGCAACGTCGCGCCACTATGCTCAACGATGACCTTGCGGGAGAGACCCGTCACTTCATCGAACTCTTCCTTCATGGTGACACCTTCTACGATGTCCCCATACGCGACCCTGCCGCCCACCTCGGTCAGAATGGTCAACGAGTAGGGGTCCCACTCCACCAACTTCTGCCCCAACTCGATGCGACCGCCATCCTTCACCTTGATCTTGGCGCCATAGACGACCGAATACTTCTCGCGCTCACGCCCGCTCTCGTCGGCAACAGCAATCTTCGCATTCCGGTTCATGACGACCCATTCACCCTCTTTATTCTGAACCGCGATCCCAGCGTTATGCACGTCGGCATTTTTCTTGGCGTCGAAACTCATGAACTTGATCGTACCGGCATGCTTCGACTCGGTCACAGTCTGCTCAACCACCTTGCTCGCCGTTCCTCCGATGTGGAACGTTCGCATGGTCAGCTGTGTTCCCGGCTCACCGATCGATTGGGCTGCAATGACACCGACCGGCTCGCCCTTTTCGACCAATCGCCCGCGGGCCAAGTCGCGCCCATAACAGGAGCGGCACACTCCGCGGCGCGATTGACAGGTCAGCACCGAACGAATCTTCACGCGGTCAACCGCAGCCTCCACGATCGCCTTGGTGCGGTCTTCATCGATCTCCTCATTGAACGAGACGATGATCTCACCTGTGACAGGATCACGGATATCTTCCGCCGCCAAACGACCCAACACGCGTTCTTCGATCGGTTGGATAATCTCGCCACCTTCGACCAACGCGCTCACAATAATGCCATCGGTGGTGCCGCAATCGATCTCGTTGATGATCACATCTTGCGCGATATCGACCAAACGACGCGTGAGATAACCGGAGTTGGCGGTCTTCAACGCCGTGTCGGCCAACCCCTTACGGGCACCGTGCGTCGAAATGAAGTACTGCAACACCGTCAGACCTTCGCGGAAATTGGCGGTAATCGGCGTCTCGATGATTTCACCGGACGGCTTGGCCATCAATCCGCGCATACCACCCAGCTGGCGGATCTGCTGCGAACTACCACGAGCGCCCGAGTCCGCCATCATGAAGATTGGATTGAAAGACTCGGCCTTATTCGGATCACCACCAGCGCCTAGCTCCTTCATCATTTCATTCGCGATTTGTTCGGTCACGTGGGCCCAGATATCGATCACCTTGTTGTACCGCTCACCGTTAGTGATCAATCCCTCGGCATATTGCCGCTCGATCTCGGTCACTTCATGCTGAGCCTTCCCAAGCAACTCCTGCTTCTTGGTTGGGATATGCATATTGTCGATGCAGATCGAAATACCTGCCCGTGTGGCATAATGGAATCCCAGGTCCTTGACCTTGTCGAGGAACGTGACGGTCTCACGATGCCCGCACTGGCGATATACCGTATCGATCAGCTTCGTCATTTCCTTCTTGGTCATGAGCTTGTTTGCGTTGGCGAACGGCATATCGGCAGGAAGCACTTCCGACAGAATGACTCGCCCAACCGTGGTCTGAACGAGCGCGCCTTCAACCCGCACCTTGATCCGTGCATGCACTTCCAAAGCTTCCGAGTCGAATGCAATGCGCACTTCTTCCGGCGAACCGAATAACTTACCCTCGCCCTTGCTACCACCACGCTCTTTCGTCAGCCAATAACAACCGAGCACCATGTCTTGCGACGGCACCGCAATCGGTTTCCCGTTTGCCGGCGAAAGAATGTTATTGATCGACATCATCAGCACACGTGCCTCGACCTGCGCTTCAACCGACAGCGGAACGTGGACCGCCATCTGGTCTCCGTCGAAGTCGGCGTTGAACGCAGCGCAGACCAGCGGATGCAACCGGATAGCCTTGCCTTCGACCAAAACAGGGTCGAATGCCTGAATACCGAGACGGTGCAACGTGGGTGCACGGTTCAGCAGCACAGGATGCTCCCGAATCACTTCATCCAGCACATCCCATACTTCAGGCCGTTCTTTTTCTACCAAACGCTTGGCGCTCTTGATCGTCGTTGCCGCACCTCGTTCTTCCAGCTTGTGGAAGATAAAGGGCTTGAAGAGTTCGAGCGCCATCTTCTTCGGCAAACCGCATTGGTGCAGTCGAAGCTCCGGTCCCACGACAATGACCGTTCGGCCAGAGTAGTCGACCCGCTTACCGAGCAGGTTCTGACGGAAACGCCCCTGCTTTCCCTTCAGCATGTCGCTCAATGACTTGAGCGGCCGCTTATTCGGTCCACGAATCGCACGACCGCGACGGCCGTTATCAAAGAGGGCATCGACCGCTTCCTGCAACATCCGCATTTCGTTTCGAATAATGACGCCAGGCGCCTTCAATTCGATCAATCGCTTCAAACGGTTGTTCCGGTTGATGACGCGGCGATACAGGTCGTTCAGGTCCGAGGTTGCAAATCGTCCGCCGTCTAGCGGCACAAGTGGACGCAACTCAGGAGGCAACACCGGGATGACGTCCATGATCATCCACTCGGGCATGTTCCCGGACTTGCGGAACGCCTCAATGACTTTCAACTGCTTCGCATACTTCTTCTTCAACGCGGCGGAAGCTGACGTCTTCGCCTTGGCCTTGATCTCATCCCACTTGGCCGTGATGTCGATCTTACGAAGCAACTCACGAATGGCATCGGCACCGATACCGACCTTGTAGGAGCCGGGGCTGTATTCAGATTGGAGAGAACGAAGCTTTTCCTCCGAGACCAGCTCCTTCTCCGTCAAGTCAGTCGACCCTGGATCGACGCAGACATAGCTCTCGAAATAGAGGATTCGCTCCAGTCCCTTCAAGCTCATGTCGAGCAAGGTTCCGATCCGGCTCGGCACTCCCTTGAGAAACCAAATGTGCGCCACCGGCGCCGCGAGCTCGATATGGCCCATGCGCTCTCGGCGGACCTTGGACTGAATGACCTCGACACCGCACTTATCGCAGACGATTCCGCGGTGCTTCATCCGCTTATACTTACCGCAGTTGCATTCCCAATCCTTGATCGGACCGAAAATCTTCGCGCAAAACAGTCCGTCTTTTTCCGGCTTAAACGACCGGTAATTGATGGTCTCCGGCTTCTTCACTTCGCCGTACGACCACGACCGAATTTTTTCGGGTGACGCGATCTTGATCCGCATCGAATCGAAGGAAACCGCATCACGCGGCTTCTCAAATAATGTATAGACGCCTTCCAAAGTAGTGACCTCCTCTGATGCCGGCCACACGGGCCGGCACACAAATGGGTTAGTCTTGCGACTTGATCAGTTCGACGTCGAGCCCCAAGCTCTGCAGCTCTTTGACCAAGACGTTAAACGACTCGGGCAATCCAGGCTCCAGGAACGGCTCACCCTTCACAATCGCTTCGTACATCCGCGATCGGCCCGGCACGTCGTCCGACTTCACCGTCAAGAACTCTTGCAGCGTGGACGCAGCGCCATAGGCTTGCAACGCCCAGACTTCCATTTCTCCCAACCGCTGGCCGCCGAATTGCGCCTTACCACCGAGCGGCTGCTGCGTGACGAGTGAATAAGGACCAATCGACCGGGCGTGAATCTTGTCGTCCACCAAGTGGTGCAATTTCAAGACATACATGTACCCGACGGTCACCGGACTGCCGAACATTTCACCGGTTCGACCGTCCATCAGCATCGTTTGCCCGCTAGGCGGAAGACCTGCCTTTTTAAGCAAATCCTTAATTTCAGTTTCTGACGCTCCGTCGAACACCGGGCTCGCCACCTTGATCCCCAGCGCCTTGGCAGCCCAGCCCAGGTGAGTCTCGAGGATCTGACCGACGTTCATACGTGACGGCACACCGAGCGGATTCAGCACAATTTCAACCGGCGTCCCGTCCGGCAAGCAAGGCATGTCCTCTTCGGGCAAGACCCGAGAGACCACGCCTTTATTGCCGTGCCGTCCGGCCATCTTGTCGCCGACCTGAATCTTGCGCTTCATCGAAACGTAGACCTTGACGAGCTTGATCACGCCAGGCGGCAATTCATCGCCCCGCTTCAGGCGTCCGACCTTCTCGTCATAGAGCGTCTGCAGAATCTCAATCTGCTCCTTCGCCCGACGCTCGACATCTTCCAACTCTTTTTGCTCATCCGGATCGCTCAAAATGATGTACCGGACCGTCTCGTCCGGCAGCCGCTTGAGAATCTCTGCGGTCAGCTTGCCCTTCTTCTTCAGAATGACATCGCCGCTTTCAGGATCCATTAAATCACGACCGACCACTTTCCCAAGCAGGAGCTTTCGGATCTTCTTCGTTTTTTCTTCATCGATGATACGGAGCTCTTCGTGATGGTCACGCTGAAGCTTCATCGCATCTTCGCTTTCGATGCTCTTGGATCGTTCGTCCTTATCGAGGCCCTTGCGCGAGAAGATTTTCACATCGACCACGATACCCTCGACGCCAGGCGGCACCGTGAGCGACGTGTCCTTCACATCTCCGGCTTTTTCACCGAAGATCGCCCGCAACAGCTTCTCTTCCGGCGTGAGCTGGGTTTCGCCCTTTGGCGTCACCTTCCCGACAAGAATATTGCCAGGCTTCACCTCGGCTCCGATACGAATGATGCCGCTTTCGTCAAGATCGCGAAGCGCTTCTTCTCCGACATTCGGAATATCGCGGGTGATGTCTTCCTTCCCAAGCTTGGTGTCGCGAGCCTCAACCTCGAACTCCTCAATGTGGATCGAGGTAAACGCATCTTCCCGCACGAGTTTTTCGCTCAGCAGAATAGCATCTTCGAAGTTGTATCCGCCCCACGGCATGAAGGCGACGAGAATATTTTTACCCAGGGCCAATTCGCCGTGATCGATGGCAGGACCGTCCGCCAAGACCTGCCCAACCTTCACCGGCTGCCCCAGCCGAACCACCGGCGTCTGCGTGATCGTCGTATTCTGGTTCGATCGCTGAAACTTGATCAAATCGTACACGTCCAACCCGGCATCGTTCCGCTTCCGATTTTCTTTTGAATCAGCACGAACCACGACCCGCGTGGCATCCACACTTTCCACCACACCGGCCCGCTTGGCCTGCACCACATAACCGGAATCACGCGCAACGACCGCTTCCATACCAGTCCCGACCAGCGGGGACTCAGACACCAGCAACGGCACCGCTTGACGCTGCATGTTCGATCCCATCAAGGCACGGTTGGCGTCGTCATGCTCCAAGAAGGGCACCAATGCCGTCGCCACGCTCACCACCTGCTTCGGCGACACGTCCATGTACTCGATCTTGTCCGATGTGGCCGTCACAAAGTCTCCGGCAGAGCGCGCGGAAATGGTTTCGGACAGCAAGCGACCGGACGCATCGATCGGCGAGTTCGCCTGCGCGATGATGTACTTGTCCCCTTCGATCGCGGACAGGAACTCGATCTCGTCCGTCACTCTCCCCTTCACCACTTTGCGATAGGGCGCCTCAATAAATCCGAACTTATTGATGCGGGCATAGGTCGCCAGCGACGTGATCAATCCGATGTTCGGGCCTTCCGGCGTTTCGATCGGACAAATACGGCTATAGTGCGAAGGATGGACGTCGCGAACTTCAAACCCCGCCCGCTCCCTGGTCAAACCGCCGGGACCGAGCGCGGACAACCGCCGCTTGTGTGTAATTTCCGCGAGCGGATTCGTTTGGTCCATGAACTGGGACAACTGACTGCTGCTGAAGAACTCCTTGACCGCAGCAACGACAGGCTTCGCATTGATCAAATCATGCGGCAGCACCGTTTCCATATCGAGGAGGTTCATCCGCTCCTTGATACTGCGCTCCATACGGACCAGTCCGAGCCGGAACTGATTCTCCAACAACTCTCCGACCGAACGAACACGACGATTGCCCAAGTGGTCGATATCGTCGATTTCGCCCTTGCCCAGCTTGAGATTCACGAGATACCGGATGACCTCGACCATGTCCTGCGCAGTCAACGTCCGTTGCTCCAGCGGCAAATCGAGGCCCAGCTTCTTATTCAACTTGAGACGCCCAACCGGCGAGAGGTCGTACCGCTTGGAGTTCGAGAATAGATTGTCAAAGAGTGCTCGCGCCGTGTCGACTGAAGGCGTTTCTCCAGGCCGTAACCGGCGATAGATCTCGACCATCGCTTCCTCTTTCGAGGTGGTCTTATCCATCTCCAACGTATCCAGGATCACCGGCGTCGACGTGACCGTGTCGAAATAGATCGCCTTGAACTCTTCGATGTCGCTGTCGAGCAACGCTTCAACGATCTCTGCCGTCAACCGCTGATTTCGCTCAGCGATCACGTTCTTCTTGGAGTCGACCAGCTCGGTCAGAACCGCACGGCCAATTAACTCGCTCGGCGCAAGCGGAATCTCTTTCACTCCGGCTGCCTTAAGCTTCGCGATGAGCCCCTTCGTGAGCTTGGCGCCTTCCTTGACCAACGGCTCCTTGCTGCCCTTCTCAAGCACTTCCGCCGAGCAACGCAAACCATGATGGATTTCAGGGTCGAGCTTGCGCAGCATCTTGCCCTTGACGACCCGGATCTCTTCAACCGGGTAATACATTTTGAGCAGATCGTCGCTTGAAAAGCCGAAGGCCTTCAACAGAATGGTGGTCGGCATTTTCCGTCGACGGTCGATACGCACATAGAGGATGTCGCGGGCGTCGAACTCGAAGTCGAGCCACGAACCGCGGTAGGGGATGATCCTGGCGGAATACAACACCTTGCCGCTTGAGTGAGTCCGGCCCTTATCGTGCGTGAAGGAGGCGCCAGGCGAGCGATGCAACTGGCTCACCACAACACGCTCCGTGCCGTTGACGATAAAGGTTCCACGCTCAGTCATGAGCGGCAATTCGCCGACGTAGACTTCCTGCTCGCGGACATCGAGCACCTTTTTCTTGGTGCCCTTATCTTCCTTGTCGAACACGACCAGGCGCACTCGAAGTTTCAGCGGAACGGCATAGGTCATTCCCTGCTCAAGGCACTCCCGCTCATCGTACTTCGGAGCGCCGAGCGTATAACTCGTAAACTCCAATACGGCCGTATTGTTGTAATCCGGAATCGGAAAAACACTCGCCAGGGCCGCCTGGAGCCCATGATCCTTGCGGCGTTCGGGCTCGACCTCCCGCTGAAGGAATTCCTCATAGGAGCGCTTCTGGATCTCAATCAGATCCGGAATTTCAATGCTGCTATGAATGCGAGAGTAGTCTTTCCGCTCGACGAACTCTTGCAGAGTCGTTTCGGACATTCCACGGTCCTCCACTACAATGGTTAGGACTGGGTGCCCGCACAAGGCAGGCACCCAGAGACACTAGAGACTGATCAAAGCGAGACTACTTGACCTCGACCTTGGCGCCGCTCTCTTCGAGCTTCTTCTTGATGGTGTCACACTCTTCCTTCGTGACACCGGTCTTCACGGGCTTCGGTGCGCCTTCGACCAAATCTTTCGCTTCCTTCAATCCGAGGCTGGTAATCTCACGAACGACCTTGATGACCTGGATCTTCTTGTCCGCTGGAGCGGAGACGAGGACGACATCGAACGACGTCTTCTCTTCGGCCGCTGCGGCTGCACCGCCGCCACCGGCTGGAGCGGCAGCCGCGACTGGGGCCGCGGCAGTGACGCCAAAGCGGGTCTCTAAACCCTTCACGAGATCCGCCAAGTCGAGCACACTCATCGTCTCGATGGCCTTGATCAACTCTTCCTGTGACAATTTCGCCGTTGTTGCTGACATATCCCCTTCTCCTTTTCGTTTATCCTGAATGGCCGCAATGACTCTCACGAATTTCGACAAGACCGCACTCAGCGTATACACTAGACCACGCGCCGGACCCTGCATGGCCGACAACAACATCGCAATGAGGACTTCCTTCTTCGGCAATTTGGCGACAGCCGCTAATTCGGCCGGCTGCACCACCTTGCCCTCCAACACACCGATGGTGATCTTGATCTTCTCTTCCCGTTTCTCCGCCATGATAAAATCCCGAAGGATCTTCGTGGGAAGCACCGGATCGTCGTAACCGATCACCAACCCCGTCGGCCCCTTCAAGTAATCCGTCACCCCCGAAAAAATGGTACCTTCGGAAGCACGGACAGCCAACGTATTCTTGACCACCCGATATTCGGCATTCGCACCGCGCAATTGCTTGCGAAGCTGCGTCACCTGGTTTGCGGAGAGCTTGGCGCTCTCAGTGATGATTGCGAGCCGTGCACGGCCAAATCGCTCCGTCAACTCCGCAACCGCTGTCGCTTTCTCGTCCTTCTTCATAATCTAACCCTTCCCCTTCCGCGCTGCGACACCCGGACTAACTCCATTCTTTGGCCAATGCCATCGCATCAAGCTGCACGCCAGGCCCCATCGTGCTCGAAAGGGTCGCGCTCATCAGATAGCGCCCTTTACACGAAGCGGGCTTCGCCTTAATCACCGCCTCAAGAACCGCCGAGGCATTTTCATGCAACTGCTCAGGCTTAAATGAGACCTTCCCGACAGGCACCTGAATAATCCCGGCTTTTTCAACTTTGTACTCGACACGGCCTTTTCGGATTTCAGATACCGCTTTCCCGACATCGAAGGTCACGGTTCCGGTTTTCGGATTCGGCATGAGCCCGCGAGGACCCAACACCTTCCCGAGCTTTCCGACCGCCGCCATCAGATCCGGGGTAGAGATGGCGCAATCGAACTCCAGCCATCCACCCTTCACCTTTTCCATCAGTTCATCGGAACCGACGAAATCAGCGCCAGCCTGCCGCGCTTCCTGCTCCTTCTCTCCTTTGGCGAACACCAACACGCGAACTTTTTTCCCCGTGCCATGCGGCAGCGAAGTCGTCCCGCGCACCATCTGGTCGGCCCGCTTCGGATCGACACCGAGGCGGAGCGCCAGATCGACGGACTCATCGAACTTGGCAAAAGACGACCGCTTCACAGCCTCAACCGCCTCACGCAAGGCATAGGCCCGAGGTTCAAGCTTTTCTACCGCCGCCCTCATCTTCTTTCCCATTGCGATTTCTCCCTTACCCCATCACACACAATTTCACGCCCAACCCCAGCTGCGCAAACACTGAGAGCAGTCCTGCACGCGAGCGCATCCTACCCCTGAACCACCACTCCCATGCTACGTGCGGTGCCCTCAATGATCTTGATTGCGCCCTCGAGATCGGCGGCATTGAGATCCGTCATTTTCTTTTGCGCAATCTCACGCAACTGCACCTTTGTGATCTTGCCGACCTTATCCTTCTGCGGAACGCCAGATCCCTTAATGATTCCAGCCGCCTTCTTCAAAAGGTCTGACGCCGGCGGGGTCTTCATCACAAAGGTGAACGACCGGTCCTTATAGACCGTGATCACCACCGGAATGATACTGTCGCCCTCTTTTTGAGTCTTTGCGTTGAACTGCTTGCAGAACTCCATGATGTTGACGCCGTGCTGTCCCAGCGACGGTCCGACCGGGGGAGCGGGGTTCGCCTTCCCAGCCGGAATCTGCAATTTGATCTGTGCCGATACTTCTTTGGCCATGTCCTAAACTCCTACGCGCGTTCGACCATTTCGGAAATTAAATCCGCTCCACTTGCAAGAACCCGAGCTCCACCGGAGTGGAGCGCCCAAAAATACTAACCAAGACTTTAATGCGGCTATGATCGTGATCCACCTCGTCGACTACGCCGTTAAACCCGAGGAATGGACCATCGATGATCCGAACATTATCCGTCTTGATAAACTTAACCTGCTCGCGTGGACCGGATGCACCCGCATCAACCTGCTTCAGCAACGAATCCACTTCTTCCGTCGACAAGGGCGTGGGCTGCGCACCGCCGCCGACGAATCCGGTGACCTTCGGCGTCTCCTTGATCATTTGCAAGGTTTCATCGATCAGCGGGGACTCCAGCTCGACAATGACGTACCCGGGGAAGAATTTTCGCCGGGACGTGCGCCGCTTGCCATCCTTGATCTCAATTACATCTTCCGTCGGCACGAGTACCTGCCCCAGCTTCTCAACCAATCCCATTTGATTGGCCCGTTCGAGCAAGCTGGTTTTCACCCGCCCCTCAAATCCCGCGTAGGTATGAATGACGTACCAATTCTTTGCCATGCCCTACCCTCGGATCGTTGGTTAACTACCTGCCCTGCGGCCGTTCACACTCACCACTCACGACTTACAGAATTTTACCTACGACCCAGACGAGAACCGAATCGATGAACGACAGATACAAGGACATGATAATGCAAAATACAATGACCACTGTTGTAGACCCAACTGTTTCGGCTCGAGTCGGAAACGAGACCTTCTTTAACTCACCACGCACATCGCTAAAGAACTCCCGAACAGAATCTATCGACTTCCTGAACATGCGCGCCTCACCTTCACCAGTACGAGAGGGAACCGACCGCCCCACTCTTCATCAAGCCACCCACATCGAGCCTGGCCCATCCGCTACAGAGCGCTTGGCAGGGGCACTAGGATTTGAACCTAGACTCTCGGTTTTGGAGACCGATGTGCTAGCCATTGACACCATGCCCCTACAAGCTGGTAAGGGGTGAGGCGTAAAACGTCAGCCTATCGGTGAGTCCCCTCACCCCTTACGCCTTACCCCTTACCCCTTACCCCTCACGTTATTTCACTTCCTTATGGGCATTGTGTTTCCGGCAGAACTTGCAGAACTTATTCCGCTCCAGCCGATCCGGGTCGTTCTTCTTATTCTTCATGGTGGAATAG
>VFKF01000098.1 GCA_009885705.1 Nitrospira sp.
CCTCCCTGAGGTGCAGGCATAGTCTGCCCGTTTTCTCGGGTTGGTTCGAGCTGTCTTCACAGAGCCGGAGGAGTGGTCTGTGTCATTGGGACATCCTGAACTCGTCGCTGCGATTTCGTCCGAGATCATCGGGAACGGACCCATTCCCTTTGTCCGTTTCATGGAACTGGCGCTCTACCATCCTCAGTACGGCTATTACATGCGCCAACCGGACGGTGTGGACCAAGAACGCATCGGTTGGTCTGGCGATTTCTACACCAGCTCCGATGTGCATCCGATTCTCGGCCGCGCCATTGCGGCGCAGGCCCGGCAAATGGACGAATTATTGGGTCACCCCACTCCCTTTACGATCGTTGAAATGGGCGCAGGGAAAGGCTTGCTCGCCCGGGATTGTCTGGCTGCAATCCATACCAAGCAGGATGACTTCGCCTCGCGCGTTCGCTACGTGCTGATCGAGCGAAGCCCTACGATGCAGGCACTCCAACGACAAAACCTGGCACCATGGCTGAATCAGCCAGGGCTGGTGACTTGGGTCGAAGGACTGGACGCCCTCGCCCCTCAGAGCGTAACCGGCCTCTTCTTCAGCAATGAACTCGTGGATGCCTTCCCGGTTCACCGCATTCAAATGGCCGCCGTTCAGGTGCAAGAACTCTTCGTCGACTATCGGGATGGGCGCTTTGAGGAATGTCTCAAGCCCCTGTCGAATCCAGCGCTCGATCAATATATTCGGAAGCTCGAACCGAGCTGGCCGGAGGGGTATCGGACTGAGGTCAACCTCCAGGCATTGGACTGGATGACACAAGTCGCGCAACGAATCGATCGTGGATTCGTGGTGACGATCGACTATGGTCATACGGCAGAAGATTTGTACGGACCGGAGCGGAAGGACGGCACATTCCTCTGCTACTACCAACAGTTGACCGGCGATGTGCCCTATGTGCGTATCGGCGAACAAGACATGACCGCCCATGTGGACTTCACCAGCCTGGCGACCGTCGGAGCCGCCGCCGGCCTGGAGGTGACGGGCTTTACGAATCAGATGAGTTTTCTCATGGGGCTCGGGGTCGAAGAGATGATCGGCCAACTCGACCCTGAGAGTCCGGAGTTTGGCGCGGCCATCCATCTCCTCAAACCGGACGGGATGGGACGGACCTTCAAGATCCTGATGCAGCATCGCGGGGTTGAACGACCGAACCTCGACGGGCTGAAGTTCAAACCCTTCTTTGGCTCGGCACTGATATCGAATCAGGCGCAAGGCAAGGGGCAAGAGGCAAGGGGTCACTATCCGACCTCTCGCCACTCACCTCTAGCCCCTAGCCTGCGAGGGTAACTGAGATGGGTAACACCGCCATTCCAGAGAACTACATCCCGATTCTTTTGTTTATCGGGATTGCCATTGTCTTCGGCGCGGTCTCGCTTGGCGCCGGCTGGTTCGTCCGTCCAAGCCGTCCCTATCGCGCCAAGCTGACGCCCTATGAGAGCGGAAGCCCTCTGTTTTCCGATGCGCGCATCCAATTTCCGATGCGCTACTACGTCATTGCGATGCTGTTCGTCATCTTCGATATTGAGATCATTTTCATGATTCCCTGGGCTGTCCGGTATCAGACGCTCGGCCTGCTGGGACTGATCGAAATGCTCGTGTTTCTGAGCATCCTGCTGGTCGGGTTCTGGTACGCCTGGAAGAAGGGGGCGCTCGAATGGGACTGAAGGGAAAAGAGCTTATGGCATATAGCATATGGCTGATAGCCAAAAGCCCTGGGTTTCATCCAAGCCATCGGCCATTTGCCATACGCTATAGGCTCTTGAGGCAATTATGAGTTTTCTAGAGAGACAGTTCGAAGCGAATATTCTGACAACCAATCTGGATGCGGTCGTGAATTGGTCCCGGAAGTCGGCCCTCTGGCCGATGACCTTCGGCCTGGCCTGTTGCGCCATCGAAATGATTGCGAGTGTGTCGTCGCGGTACGACCTGGATCGATTCGGCGCAGGAGTCTTTCGAGCCTCGCCGCGGCAGTCCGATCTCATGATCATTGCCGGCACTGTGTCGCGCAAGATGGCGCCAGTGATCCGCCGCATCTACGACCAGATGCCGGAACCACGGTACGTCATTTCGATGGGCTCCTGTGCCACGTCCGGCAACCACTACAATAGTTACGCCGTAGTCCAGGGCGTCGACCAGATTATTCCGGTCGATGTGTATGTGCCTGGTTGTCCTCCCCGTCCTGAAGCCTTGATCGATGGATTATTGAAGCTCCAAGAAAAGATTCA
>VFKF01000065.1 GCA_009885705.1 Nitrospira sp.
GGCTGAAGCCATCCGGCGATCTCTCGATACCATTCCCCGTAGAGCATCCGAAGCACGGGCTTCTCCTGCCAGACCATCTGGTGTCGCCGTAAAATCTCATCGGACATTACACAGCCTTCAGCCGGAAGAAACCATACACCGTCATCTTCAGCAGGAGCCACCCATGCGTGAAGCGATGGATATTGGTGGTCCCGTAGGTCCGCTCTTGGTAACGGATGGGCACTTCGAGAATCTTGAGATTGAGCTTGGATGCCCCGAACAGCAGATCGAAATCACCGAAGGGATCGAACTCGCCGAAATATGATCGATTCGCGACAATGCGTTCATAGTCTCTTCGGAACAATACTTTCGTTCCACAGAGCGTGCCCTTAATCCGTTCACCGAGTAACCAAGAAAACGCCATGCTGAAAAACTTATTCCCCAACAGATTCAGATAGCGCATGGCTTCGTGTTCCATGGGATAGACCAGTCGGCTTCCATTGATGAACTCCCCCTTGCCGCTCGTAATCGCCTCATAGAATTTAGGAAGGTCTTCTGGAGGCATCGTGAGATCCGCATCGAGAATCATGAGAATGTCCCCTGTGGCATGCGTAAAGCCCTTGCGCACGGCATCGCCTTTGCCCTTTCCATCTTGCACGAGCAACGTGATGTCTTTCTCAGGATATTGCGCGATCACCCGCTGAATCTCATCGGGAGTTCCATCCGTCGAATGGCCATCGACGAAGATCACCTCTTGATGACGGCCAAAGGAAGGAAGACGCGCGACAGCCGCCTCGATATTCCCCTTTTCATTGCGGCATGGAATAACGACCGTCACCGTCTGCGGTTCATGTGTAGCCGCGGTGCGCATCCGGGCTACCATATAGTGACAAAGACACAGATGAGTCAGCCCTGGGAGATAGGCCAGCAGTCGGTTCACGATGCTCGAAAGAATCGGGATTCCTAGAGGCATCAACAGACGCCGTTCCGCCTTCACGACCTCAAAGTCGGCCAGCCGGAGAAGGTTTCTGATATCCGCTGGCGAAAGCCAGCTTTGCTCCTCTTGCGGCATTTTCAGGCCCACCTGCTCCAACAATCTGAGGAAGGGCTCCCACAAGAAATTGTAGTAGGCCACGACGATGCGGGTTGTGGGCGTGCAACAACGGCGGAGTTGCTTCAACGTCGCTTCTACATCGAGCACATGCCCAACGAGATCGGCGAGCAGAATGACATCGAAGGTCTCATCGAGTGCCAGCGCTTCTCCATCTCCGACCAGAAATTCCAATTCAGGATGGCGCCTGGTGGCTTCCTTGACCATGGCCTCACTGAGATCAATACCTAATCCCCGCCGGGGCTTGAGCGCCGCAAGCTGATCACCCAACCCACATCCAATTTCCAACACCCTCAGACCCTCCGGGATCAAAAACCGGAGG
The DNA here is from genome assembly GCA_009885705.1 of Nitrospira sp. GTDB lineage: Bacteria > Nitrospirota > Nitrospiria > Nitrospirales > Nitrospiraceae > Palsa-1315. The sequence continues at coordinate 1,413 of VFKF01000065.1, forward strand.
TAGCGTCGCTGATCGTTGTAATAGCAGGATGCCCGCCGTTGCCACGATTCTCGTTCCGACGCTAACCGGTCGAATCGATCCCGAATGGCCTGCTTCTTGAGGATGGCCCTTTCTCCGAGAGTGGGAGCAAGAGACACCTGCAAAGAATCAATGAGTGGATTCATTTAGCGCACGACACCATAGGAAAGAACACACTGAACTATTCGGCCGATTTTCCTCATCTCCACTGGCTGATGTAGCTCCTCACGCTTGCATCCTCATCCGGCTTGCATACCGATGGGGCGCTCACGCCGACAGCAACGGCCAGGCAGGCCCCAATCTCTATTCGATATCTTTGATTAACTGCGCACTGACTCGCGCGAACAGCGCAGCATAGCCGGGAAGACGCGCAAGAATACTGTTGAACGTTGCCGCATCATATATATGGCTGAGGCGATTTCGATCCTCCACGGCCTCAAGCAACAGCAAGTAGTCCCCCTCCGTGCTATATCCACCACGGTAGTAGGCTTTGATAATTATTTTAGGAGCGGCTTCGTCCACCCCCTCTTTCTCTTTCAGAAAGACTTTGATCGCCTTCCAGCACAGTTCGGTCGTGTACTCAAACTTTTGGGCGCGGCCATTTTGCAGACCATCGACAAGCCGTTCGTCCCCCAATTTTTCCTTGAGAGCGGCCATATCAATCCGGGCGAGATAGAGGAAACTCTCCGTTGCCTCTTGAAAGGCTTTGATCCTTACATCCATAGCGTCGCCTCCTGCTTTACACGTTCAGCAAAGCGCCCGCTGAGTTGCGGAGTCGCGACAATATCAACCTTGAAGGGCACAAACGATTCGTCAATCTGGTCGGTGATTTCGGCGATCACCTGACGCGGCAAGTCTGCGTCGATCCATAAGTCGTAGTCTGAATTCCAGCGGTTATCATGACGGGATCGCGACCCGTATAAATAGACTCTGGCCTGCGCAGGGAGATGCGCCTTGAGCAGCGTCCGGATATAGACTTCGGACTGGTTCGTCAGCTCTTCTCTGGTCATGACACGCACCTGCCCCCGCAAATCTTCGATTGCAGCGTCAACTCACTCGATCGCAGATCACAAACTTGTTCAGCCGCCCGCTACACCGGCACCACATCGTTCACATCGATCTCTACAGCTGCGGCTTGCTGAATGAGGCGAACACCCAGTACCAAGCGATGGTGTTTTTCTTTGCGCAAGAGAATCCCGCGCACCCCTTGCAACGGACCTCGAATTACTTCCACCTGCATGCCCTCGTGCAGGTACGGATGCGAATCATACGGCAGCACACTAGTCATGAGAGTTCTGAGCGCCGCAATCTCCTCGTCCTCGATCGGTTCAGGACAATGGCTGGCTCCGACAATATCGACCACACCGATCGTCTTCAGCACCGGGAGCTTTTGCTCCGACGCAAAACGGACAAAGCAATAGCCCGAAAAGAGCGGAACTTCAATTTCCTTCTTCCGATCTTTCCATTGGCTGAGACGCTTGACCGTCGGCAATAACGGCTCAATTCCCTGAGTCGCAAGCTGGTCCCGCACGATCTTTTCATGGCGCGACCGCGTCCGAAGGGCATACCAACGGGGTGTGCCCATGAACTCGTTCATGGGCCACCCCGTGCGCGATTGGCGGGAAAGGCGAGAAATGCGCGACTGGAAAATCGTCCACAATCTTCGGAAACGACGTAAAGTGCCAGACGAACGAAACTGTCACCCTGAATGACCATGAGGGTATCGCTACTTCCGTTTGAGGGCTTTAATCAAGGCGCCGATCATGGCACTGACACTCTCGATCTTTAATCTTAATTCGTTAGAACTCATTTGATCCAGGTATCCGATGTCTTGCGCAATCAATAATTGGGTTTTCAGCTCACCGGCAGACCCCTTCGCTATATACAGGTACCGGATAAATTCCGCGATTGTTTCCCGTTCCTTCCCTTCTGCAATATTTGAAGCAATGGAAACCGCGGCCCTTCTGATCTGGTCCCTGAGACCGAAATCTTTTCCAAACGCTCCACTGTTTGAGATCACATACAACTCGACCGCTAGCGATTTCGCTCTTTGCCAACACTCTAAATCTTCAAAACGAATAACACCCATAAGATGAATGCGAGACGAGCGAGAAAAGCGGGACTGGCGAGAAATGAGTCGGACCTCTTACACTTGCGCAAATCCCGCTTATCTCGCAAGTCCTACACAGCTCGCACGTCACACCTTTCTCGCGAGTCCCGCACGTCGCGCCAGTCGCGCGCGCTGCGAGCACAGCTCCGCCCTTTCACTTACAGATCCAGATCGCACGTACCGCACACATTTCCGCCGCGCACGAACGCGGCCTAGGCTTACACCCGTAGGCCGAGGTTTAACACCTTGTCTCGAAGCACGCCCGACTGGACTAACTGCTCTTCACAGGCTGAGGCATGCTCGAGATCCGTAATCAACACCCAATCAAATTGCCATCGACTCACCTGGTCAGGTGAAGAAACGGGACAAGAAAGAAACGACTCACGCGCGCTCCCGTCAATAAATCCCACACAATCGATATTCATCTCTCGAAGCGACAGATAGGCTAATTCGGCTAATTCAGTCGTTCCGTAGATCACCACCCGCTGACCATGAGAGCCATCGAGCCTGGACATCATCGCTTTAAGCCGGGCACGCATGTCTCGGTAGTACGAAAGGGAGTGCTGCATATAGAGATAGGTCAGCCGAGACTTTTCTGCGAGTCCTTGCGGGGTCAATAGATACTGAATGCGGTTGCGAGGGATGGTGGTGATCTTGATGCAGCCCTTGCGAGCGAGACGCTTGAGATACAGGTTCGTCAGGCCAAGCGCTACACCAAGTTTCGTCGAGAGTGATCGCTGCGTCACGCCAGCGTCGCGCTCGACTTCAGAGAGCAAAAGGAGATCCCGTTGACCTTGCACGTTCATGAGCACGACCCCAACAGAGCGTTGCGTTCACGATATGAACATACAAGCCATTGTGAGTCAAGAGAAATTATCGCACGCGGCCCACGGAGGGTCGTAGGTGAACCTGGCAACACTGAATACTTATTAGATCAGGCTGCAGCGTTGGGAAAGGGAGGCCTCCGGAAGGGATTCATCGGCAGGTACCATCTCCCGTCGATTCGAACGGGCAGTGGCCATACGCCAAAAACCAGATCATCATCTTATCCATCACATTTCTCGATCAGCGTATGCCCATAGCGAAATCGCTCGTACCGCTTGATCCATTTGTTCCTGAGATCGGTCCAGCGCCGTGCAGCCCAATTGCCACGCACGGTTCGATTCCACTTCTTCTTAAAATGGGCAAGATTTTCGGCGGGGTAGACCTTGGTCTCGGATCGCTTAATGGCA